>NZ_JBQIOP010000060.1:0-24066 GCF_056822245.1 Petralouisia sp.
AACTATAGTACAGCTAAAAAAAACAAGAAGTCATTTCTATTTGAGAAAAACATTTGTGGTAAACTCTGACCAATCAAACCCGAAAGTAAAGTTACACTATCGGAATCCGCCTGGAACATTGACTTCTGAATAGAGATTACGTATAATAGCCATGGCGGCTGTAACATATTACCTGATTAAAGGAGTGAAGCATTATGAGCAGATACACGAAGCAGGATATTGTACGGATGGTGGAAGAAGAGGACGTGGAATTTATCCGTCTGCAGTTTACAGATATGTTCGGAACGTTGAAAAATGTGGCGATTACCAAAAGCCAGCTGAAAAAGGCGCTGAATAACCAGTGCATGTTTGACGGATCTTCCATTGAGGGATTTGTGCGCATTGAAGAGTCGGATATGTATTTGCATCCGGATCTTGACACCTTTGCAATTTTCCCCTGGCGGCCCCAGCAGGGAAAAGTGGCCCGGGTGATCTGCGACATTTACCGGCCGGACGGAACGCCTTTTGAAGGAGATCCAAGATATATTTTAAAGAAAACACTGGCGCAGGCGGCAGAACTGGGATATCAGTTTGACGTGGGGCCGGAATGTGAATTTTTCCTGTTTCACACTGATGAGGACGGGCGCCCTACCACGCTGACCCATGAGCGGGCGGGATATTTTGACTTGGGGCCGGTGGATTTGGGAGAAAATGCAAGACGTGATATGGTGCTGACGTTAGAGGAAATGGGATTTGAGATTGAGGCATCCCATCATGAGGTGGCCCCGGCCCAGCATGAGATCGATTTCCGCTACGGCGAGGGTCTGGCGACGGCAGACAATATTATGACTTTTAAACTGGCGGTCAAAACCATTGCAAAGCGGTTCGGACTGTTCGCAAGTTTTATGCCGAAACCCAAATACGGGGTAAACGGTTCTGGTATGCACATCAATATGTCTGTGTCAAAAGACGGAAAAAACATTTTCAACGATTCCTCCGATGAACTGGGATTAAGCCGGGAAGCCTATTATTTTATCGGCGGATTAATGAAGCATATGCAGGGAATTACGGCAATCACCAATCCTCTGGTGAATTCCTATAAACGGCTGGTGCCGGGATACGAGGCGCCTGTGTATATTGCATGGTCGGCCACCAACCGAAGCCCGCTGATTCGGATTCCGGCGGCAAGAGGAGAAGCCACCCGTGTGGAGCTTCGGTGCCCTGATCCTGCGGCAAATCCCTATCTGGCCCTGTCTGTGTGCCTTGCGGCAGGACTTGACGGCATCCGGTGTAAACAGAATCCCCCGGCTCCGGTGCAGTCCAATATTTTCCATATGGAAAAAGCAGAACGGGAAAGGCTGCAGATTAAGGAGCTGCCTTCTAATCTCCACGAAGCAGTGAAGGAACTGAAAAAAGATGGGTTTATCTGCAGCGTATTGGGCGCTCATATTGCGGAAAAATATGCAGAGGCAAAAGAAGCGGAGTGGGAAGCATACCGGGAACAGGTGACAGACTGGGAAATCAGTCATTATCTCTACAAAATATAGTTCCCGGGAGGAAGTGTTTTGGTTCCTGTAATTGCAGCATTCCCAAGAATGGAAATTGGGAAAAAGATAAAAAATATTTTAGTGAAAAACGGGTTTTCAGTCAGCGCGCTGTGCACGGCAGGAGCCCAGGTTCTGCAGCATGCGGAGCTGTTGGAAGAGGGGCTTGTGATCTGTGCCTGCAGGCTTTCGGACATGATGTATCAGCAGCTGCGGGATTACTTGCCGGACAGCTTTGAAATGCTTGTGATAGCTTCTCCCGATTTCTGGGAAGAACCGGACATGGAACATCTGATGTGCCTGACCATGCCTTTCAAAGTCCATGAGCTGGTCAGCGCTGTGGAACAGATATCCTGTTCCATAGAAAAAAGGAAGCAGAAGCGGAAATTCCGGCGGCGGGAGCGGAGCGAAGAAGAGAAGCGGATCATCCAGGACGCCAAGGAGCTTTTAATGGAAAGAAAACAGATAACAGAAGAGGAAGCCCACCGGTATATCCAGAAAATAAGTATGGACAGCGGCACAGGGCTGTCTGAAACGGCAGAAATGATTCTGCAGATGATGCAGAATTCAAAAGAAGAATAGGAGGCGTGTCTGTGAAATTTACGAAAATGCACGGGATTGGAAATGATTATGTCTATGTAAACTGTTTCAACGAGGAAGTGGCCTGTCCGGAGGAGACCGCGAAATATGTCAGCGACAGGCATTTCGGAGTGGGTTCGGACGGATTGATTTTAATAAAGCCGTCGGAAAAAGCAGATGTTGAAATGGCCATGTACAATGCGGACGGTTCCCGGGGCGAGATGTGCGGAAACGGCATCCGCTGTGTGGCAAAATACGTCTATGATTACGGCCTGACAGATAAAACCAGGATTCAGGTGGAAACTCTGGCAGGGATTAAGGAACTGGATTTGACCGTGGAAAACGGCAAAGTATCCCTGGTAAAAGTAAATATGGGTTCCCCGGAGCTGTCCCCGGAAAAGATTCCGGTGCTTCCCCAAAGCCATAATGGATCGCCGGAAAAATTTTCAGCAATTGCAGATAATTCCCCGGAAAAATCGGGCCCGGCAGAGGAGACGGCCGTTCATGTCCCTCTGGAAGTGAACGGAAACATATATCAGATGACCTGTGTTTCCATGGGAAATCCCCATTGTGTGATTTTTATGGAAAAGGATGTCAGGGATCTTGATTTGGAAACAATCGGCCCTTCTTTTGAGAATCATCCCCGGTTTCCCCAGCGGATCAATACGGAATTTGTCAATATCATTGACAGGCATACCCTGCGGATGCGGGTCTGGGAGCGGGGCAGCGGAGAGACCTTGGCCTGTGGAACCGGCGCCTGCGCCACTGCTGTGGCGGCGATCCTCAATGAAAAAACAGATCATGACGTAACGGTACAGCTTTTAGGCGGCGATTTGCATATTAACTGGGAAGGCGGCAGGGAACCGGTGTATATGACAGGCCCGGCAGCCACCGTATTTGACGGCGAAGTGATACTTCCCAGTGATTTATAGTGAAAAGAAAGAAGGGATCATCCATGTTTAAAATCAACGAGAATTATCAGAAATTACCCGGCAGCTACCTTTTCAGCGCCATTGCAAAGAAAGTATCTGCCTATACAGCGGCCAATCCGGGAAAAGAGATCATCCGCCTGGGAATCGGCGATGTGACAAAGCCTCTGGCGCCGGCAGTGATTGAAGCCATGCACAAAGCCGTGGACGAAATGGGAAATGCAGACACTTTCCGGGGATATGCGCCGGATTTGGGCTATGAATTCTTGAGAAATGCCATTGCAGAGCATGATTATAAATCCAGAGGGTGTAAAATTTCCGCAGATGAGATTTTTGTTTCTGACGGAGCCAAAAGCGATTCGGCCAATATCCAGGAAATTTTTGGGCCGGACAACCGGATTGCAGTCTGCGACCCGGTTTATCCGGTGTATGTGGATTCCAACGTTATGGCAGGAAGAACCGGAACGTATGATGCGAATACTGAAACCTGGAGCAATGTGATTTACATGCCCTGCACCATGGAAAATAATTTTGTGCCGGAATTTCCCAAAGAAACGCCGGATTTGATTTACCTGTGTCTGCCCAATAACCCAACGGGCACCACCATTACGAAAGCGCAGCTTCAGGAATGGGTGGATTATGCCAGCCGGGAGGGAGCGGTGATTATCTACGATGCAGCTTATGAGGCTTATATCTCGGAACCGGATGTGGCCCATTCCATCTATGAATGCCAGGGGGCAAAACGCTGCGCCATTGAGTTAAAGAGCTATTCCAAAAATGCAGGCTTTACCGGCGTGCGCCTGGGATATACCGTAGTTCCCAAAGAATTGAAATGCGGGGAGGTTTCTTTAAACAGCATGTGGGCCCGCCGTCACGGAACCAAGTTCAACGGGGCGCCGTATATTGTGCAGCGGGCAGGGGAAGCTACCTACAGTCCCCAGGGAAAAGCCCAGTTAAAGGAGCAGGTGGCCTATTATATGAATAATGCAGCCGCCATCAAGAACGGGCTGAAAGAGGCGGGATACACCGTGTTCGGCGGGGTCAATGCCCCCTATATCTGGCTGAAAACCCCGGATCAGATGACATCCTGGGAGTTCTTTGATTATTTACTGGAGCAGGCCAATGTGGTGGGAACTCCCGGAGCCGGGTTCGGGCCCAGCGGCGAAGGATATTTCCGGCTGACTGCATTTGGAAGTTATGAGAATACCCTGGCGGCGTTAGAGAGAATCAGGGCCATTTGACGGCGGTACAGGAGAAGGGGCTGCCGCCTTAAGAAGTAAACATACAAGATACAATATCTTGCAGTTGTATTTCTTAAGGCGGCAGCCCTTCTTTTGGTTCTCATAACAACAATTCCGGGAAATGTTTTAATTACAGCAAAGGAATCCCATGTTTTTCCGTTTCTTTTACAATTTCCTCTTTCCAGAGAGAGGACTGCACCTCTCCGATATGCGCTTTTCTCAGGAAAAACATACAAATCCGGGACTGTCCGATGCCGCCTCCGATGGTAAAGGGAAGTTCCCCCAGCAGAATGGCTTTCTGGAAGGGCAGTTCGGCCCGTTTTTGGCATCCTGCTTTTTCAAGCTGTTCTGACAGAGACGTCTGGTCCACGCGGATACCCATGGAGGAAAGCTCCAGGGCAATGTCCAGTACCGGATAATACACCACAATATCTGCATTCAGCGCCCAATCGTCATAGTCCGGCGCACGGCCGTCGTGGGGTTCTCCCGACGCCAGTTTATCTCCGATCTGCATAATGCATACCGCTCCCTTTTCCCTGGAAATCAGAAGCTCCCGCTCCTTGGGGGTATGCTCCGGGTATTTTTCTTCCAGTTCCCGGGTGGTGATAAAGAAGATGTCCGGCGGAAGAATTTCTTCTATGTAATCGTAGCGGATCGCCATGTATTTCTCTGTTTTCCGAAGCACCTTATAGACGTTTTTCACCGTTTCCTTCAGATAGTCCAGGTTTCGATCCGCTTTGGAAATCACTTTTTCCCAATCCCACTGATCCACAAAAATAGAATGGATATTGTCTGTCACTTCATCCCGCCGGATGGCGTTCATATCGGTGTAAAGCCCTTCTCCCATGGCAAAACCGTATTTCTTCAGCGCATAGCGTTTCCACTTGGCAAGAGAGTGGACAATTTCCGCCGTCTTTTCTCCCTGCTCTTTGATGCCGAAGGTGACCGGCCGCTCCACGCCGTTTAAGTTGTCATTCAAACCGGAAGCGGGGTCCACAAACAGGGGAGCGGACACACGCTGCAGGTTCAGCCGTTCAGCCAGAAGATTCTGGAAAAAGTCTTTCACCGTTTTAATGGCAATCTGCGTGTCGTGGAGGTCAAGCTCCGGCCGGTAGTTGTCGGGTATGATTAAATGTTCCATAGTTTCTCCTTCTAATTTCTGTTTTTGCAGCAGTTCTGATAAGCGCTCTGCTGCAGTTTCTTTTTCGGTATCAATTATATGCCTGTGAATCTGATTTTTCAAGAAAGAAAATAAAGATTGCGAAAAAATAATTTTCTTTTGTTTTCCGGAGGAATGAATGGACGTCAAAATTTTCCGGTTCCGCCCAGGGTCAAAAATCATACATTAATTTTTGACCTTTTGGAAATAAGTGATATGAAAAAGTCATTTTTTTGCCAGAAAACAGACATGTACAGAGAAGCGGCCCAAACGGTGAGGTTTTATAATAAGGATACAAAGAAGAACCCATGGAAAGGAGAAAACAGTTATGAAGTTAGGATTTATTACGGCAATCTGCGATGGTATGAATTTTGAAGAAGTGGTGGATTTTGCAGCGGAGAACGGTCTGGAATGCCTGGAAGTGGCATGCTGGCCCCAGGGAGGCGCACAGAGAAGATACGCAGGGGTCAGCCACATTGACGCAGCGAATCTGACAGAAGAAAAGGCGGAAGAAATCAAATCTTACTGCAGGGAGAAAGGCGTGGAAATTTCTTCCCTTGCATACTATCCCAACACACTGGACCCGGATCTGGAAAAAAGGCAGAGCTACATCGCTCACATTTATAAGCTGATTGACGCTTCCGTTCTGTTGGATGTGAATATGATTACCACATTTGTGGGAAGAGATCCCAAGAAAACCGTAGAAGAAAATCTGGAACTTGTGAAAGAGGTATGGCCGCCCATTGTCAAGTATGCAGAGGAGAAGAAGGTAAGAATCGGCATCGAAAACTGTCCGATGCTGTTTACAGACGACGAGTGGCCGGGGGGACAGAATTTGATGACAACTCCTGCCATCTGGCGAAAGGTTTTTGAGATTTTAGACAGCCCGAATTTTGGAATCAATTACGATCCCTCGCATTTTATATGGCAGCAAATTGATTATATCAAACCGCTGTATGAATTTAAGGATAAGATTTTCCATGTGCATTACAAAGATATCAAGGTATATCAGGACAAACTGAAGGATGTGGGAATTATGGCCACGCCTCTCACCTACATGTCTCCCAAACTTCCGGGACTGGGCGATGTGGACTGGGGCAGATATGTGTCGGCCCTGACAGACATCGGTTATCAGGGATACACCTGCATTGAGGTGGAGGACAAAGCCTTTGAAGGAAGTCTGGAGGATGCAAAAAAAGCAGTAATTTTGAGCGCCAGATATCTGAGGAATTTTGTAATTTAAAGAAACTGACAGGAAAGGAATCAGAGGGATGAAAAAATATGCGTTTGGAGTGGATATAGGCGGCACAACGGTAAAGATGGGCCTTTTCCAGACCAATGGGGATTTGCTGGATACCTGGGAAATCCCAACCAGAACCCAGGACGGCGGTAAAAATATCCTGGGAGATATTACAGAAGCCGTGGAAGGGAAGCTGAAAGAAAAAAATATTTCCAAATTGGATGTGGAAGGCATAGGCATGGGCGTTCCGGGGCCGGTAAGCCCGGACGGAATGGTGTTGAAATGCGTGAATCTTGGCTGGGGAACCTTTCATGTGGAGCATGAATTAGAGCAGATGACGGGCCTGAAAGTCAAGGCAGGCAATGACGCCAATGTGGCGGCCCTGGGAGAAATGTGGCAGGGAGGCGGCAAAGGCCACAAAAATATGGTAATGATGACGCTGGGAACCGGAGTGGGCGGCGGAATCATAATCAATGAACATATCCTGGCAGGCGTCAACGGAGCAGCCGGGGAAATCGGGCATATCCCCATGGCGGATGACGAAACGGAAACCTGCGGATGCGGCAAAAAAGGATGTCTGGAGCAGTACGGCTCCGCCACAGGCATTGTCAGGATGACCGCAAAATATCTGGCAGAGAATCCCGGTGCGGACACAACGCTTTCGGGGGAATTCACCGCGAAAGATATTTTTGACGCAGCCAGAGAAGGAGATAAAGTGGCCCTGAAAATGGTGGATGAGGTTGGATTTATGCTGGGAAAAGCGGCGGCGGCCATTGCATGCGTGGTGAATCCGGAAGCTTTTGTCATTGGCGGCGGCATGGCGAAGGCCGGGGATATCCTGTTGGAAGCCATGAAAAAGTATTATACCAAATATGCGTTTCACGCAGCCTGCGAGACGCCTTTTAAGCAGGCGGAATTAAGCAATAACGCAGGAATTTACGGCGGCGTGAGGCTGGTACTGGAATAAGGAGGAAATATAAGTGAAAAAGAAATTATTAATCAGCGTACTGACACTGGCCATGGCAGTTGGCCTGGCGGCCTGCGGAGGGCCTGGAACCGATGGAAATGGGAAAGCTTCAGAAAATGGAAGCGAATCCGCCGGAAATAGCGGAGCGGAAGATGAAGCTGACAAAACGGATGCGTCAGAGGAAAGCGAATCTGCCGAAAATGACGGAAAGACAGAGAGCGCAGGCGGCACTCATATCTATGTGCTGACAGCGGCAGAAGATCATGGATGGACTGGCTCTGTGGCAACCTTTGCAAAGGAAAAGGCAGAGGAAATCAACGGAGAGGGAACTTATACAGCAGAGGTGATTACCGCCAATGACGCGGCAGACCAGATTACCAAACTGGAGGATATTGTGGCAAGCGGGGAAAAAGACATTGCGGTTGTGATTCAGCCTATGGACGACACTCTCCAGTCAGCCATTCAGCAGCTGGTGGACGCAGGAATTCCCTATGTGGCTTTTGACAGGATTATTGACGCAGTTTCTGCTTCCGCTGTTTCCAATGTAAAAGGAGACAATGAAGGAATCGGCGCAGGCGCGGCAGAGTATTTCGTATCCCTGGGCATGAAGCCGGGGGAGGCTGTCTATGTATATGAGGGAGACACCTCTTCAGTTACCACCCTCAGAAACGATGGATTTACCAAGTATCTCAAAGGAGAACTGGAATACAACGGCAAAACCATTGCAGAAGATGCAAAATGGACGGAGGATGATCTGAAGGCCATCAGCTATTCCGGTGCGATGAACTGGAGCCGTTCCGATACCAAAGACAGTTACGAGTCCCTGATGGGAGACGCGTCCAATGCAGGGATCAAGTGGTTTTATGCAGAGGATGATGAGCTTGCCATGGGCATTCTGGAATCCTTAAACGGCGGCGGCGTCAGCGATTCCGCCAAAGAAGAAATTTACAAGACAAAACCGGTTCTCACAGGCTGCGGCGGACTGGATGAATATTACGAGGTTCTGCGGGGCAATTCCTATGCAGATATTACGGCCAATTTTGACGGCGTGATGTCCGTAACCTACAGCCCTTCCATGATTCAGACGGCAGTCCAGGATATGGTGGATTATCTGAACGGGGAAACGGTAGAGCAGGATCATGTGATTGAATGCGAAACAGTAACTCCCGAGAATGTAGATCAGTTCCCATCGTTTTTCTAGGAGAGGAGCATTATGAAGCTGCTGCAAATGGAACATATCTGCAAATCCTTTGACGGCGTGCCTGTGCTGAAAGACGTGTCTTTTTCAGTGGAAAAAGGCGAGGTGCACGCGCTTTTAGGCGAAAACGGCGCAGGCAAATCAACTTTGATGAATGTACTGACCGGAATCTGCCCCAAAGATTCCGGTACAGTAGCATTTGAAGGGCAGGTCTGCGATTCCATGACCATTCATAAATCAGAAAAAATGGGAATTGCATTTGTCCATCAGGAATTGAATCTGTTCAATGATTTGAAGGTATACGAAAACATATTTTTGGCAAAGGAATATACAAACAAATTCGGCAAACTGGATAAGAAGAGAATGAGAAAAGAGGCGGGAGAGCTGTTTGAGCGGCTGGGAGTGAAAATTGACCCGGATGCAATGGCGGGAGATTTGAAAACCAGTCAAAAGCAATTACTGGAAATTGCCAAAGCCTTGTTTTTTCATGCAAAGCTTTTGATACTGGATGAGCCAACCACTTCCCTGAACAATGAGGAAGTGGCTCATTTCTTCGAGATTATCCGCAGATTAAAAAAAGACGGGGCTTCTTTTATCTTTATTTCCCATAAGATGCCGGAAATTTTTGCCCTGTCTGACCGTTATACGGTATTTCGCAACGGGGAGTATGTAAACAGCGGAAAAATTGCAGAAACAACGCCGGAAGAGGTTACGAAAATGATGGTGGGGGAAAGCTACAGCGCAGAAGATGTGTATGAGCCGAGGGAAGCGGGAGATACTGTCCTGGAGGTAAAGGAATTCTCAGGCGCGGGTTTTCGGAAGGTAAATCTTACGGTAAAGCGGGGGCAGATTATCGGTCTTACCGGGCTGCAGGGCGCGGGAAGCAGTGAATTTATGCAGGGACTGTTCGGCGCAGCCAGGGGAACGGAAGGGGAGCTTCTTGTGTTCGGCAAAAGCATTCCGAAGAATTCCATCCACAAAGCCATGAAGTCAAAAGTGGCCATGCTTGCCTCAAACCGGAAGGAGAATTCCGTTCTGGCGGATATGTCCCTTCTGGAAAACATGTATCTGGCGGAGCACACGCTTTCCGCGCTGAAATTTCATATTCATAAAAAAGAAGAGGACAGAGCCTTCACTTCCTACCGGGAGCTTCTGAACATTAAAATGCAGGACAGCAGTCAGCCTGTCACCTCCTTAAGCGGCGGAAATCAGCAGAAGGTGTTTCTGGCCAGATGGCTGAACACAAAAGCGGAGATTCTGCTGTTGGACAATCCCACTCAGGGAATTGACGTGGGGGCCAAAACTGAGATTTATAAACTGATTCTGGGACTGGCCCGGGAAGGGAAAACCATTCTGATTAATACACTGGAAATTCCGGAGATTCAGAAAGTGGCGGATTACTGCGCCGTCTTTTATGAAGGAAGCATTGTGAAGCTGCTTAGGCACGAAGAAATCAGCGAAACTGCGGTGATGCTCTACGCCACAGGCTCCGCCCGGTAACTTTGGGCTGCAAGTCAGGCGTTCGGGCCTGCGGCAGGCGTTGAAGAGCCTTTAAGAAGGGAGAAATAGATATGGAAACAAAGAAATTATCACTGTCCGGCAGCAGTGGGATAGTGTCAAAATACAGTTACATAGTTGTGTTTCTGATTATATTTGCCGTGTACGCCGCCACAAGCAGCAGTCTTACCTGGAGCGGCGTTATGAATATTTTCCGGCATTCTGCCATTATCGGCATTATTGCTCTGGGCATGGGGCTGATCTGCCTGACCGGAGAGATTGATTTATCGGTGGGATCTATGCTTGCAATGGTAAGCGGATTTTCCGTTGTCATTTATAATATTACCGGCAGCATTTTTGCGGCCTTTCTCTTTGCAGTTGCATTCGGAGGGTTCTGCGGGCTGATAAACGGAATTCTGGTGGGCGGCGCAGAGATGCCGGCCTTTATTGTAACATTGGCAACCATGCTGATTTTCCGATCGATTTCCCAGTATGTCTGTCAGAAACTTCCCAAGGAGCTTATCGGCGGAGGAAGCTCCATCTACAAGCTTTTTACCCAGAAAAGCTCTTTTCAGGCCTTTTACCAGATTGGAAACGGCAAGGCTGCCACCCTTCCCTATGTGGGGCTGATTCTGGCGCTTATGACCGTTTTGTTTGTATATCTTTCCACCAGTACGAAATATGGGAAAAAAGTTTATGCCATCGGAAGCAACCAGAAGGGTGCGGTGATGACCGGGATCAATGTGTCTGTCACAAAGATTTCCGTGTTTGTCATTGCGGGAATGCTGGTGGGCCTGGGAGCTTTTTTGTGGATTGCCATGAACGCCTCGGCAGATCCGGCCACTACGGGAACCAGCTATGAGATGTACGCCATTGCAGCCGTTGTATTAGGCGGCATCAGCATGTCCGGCGGCAAAGGGAGAGTGCTTGGAATCCTCTTTGGGGCAATGTCTTATACGATCATTGATAAGATTATTGTTGCCCTGAAAATGGATTCTCTGATCAATGATGCAATTAAAGGGGTTATTCTATTGGCGGTAATTATGATACAATTGGAGGGGCCGAAGATCAAAGGCAGATTGAAAAGACGGACAAATGAGGTGTAAAATTGAAGTTGAAGATAGGAATAATTGGCTGCGGCACAATTGCCCAGGTGCGCCATGCGCCGGAGTATCACAGAAATCCGGCCTGCAGGCTGGCGGCGTTTTATAATGCCGGCAGAGAAAAGGCTGAGAGGATGGCGTCTCAATACGGGGGGATTTGCTGCGAAAGTTTAGAAGAATTGCTGAAACTGGAGCTGGATGCAGTGAGTATCTGCACATCCAATGACACCCATGCCGCCATAGCCCTTCAGGCATTGGAGGCAGGACTGCATGTGCTGTGCGAAAAACCCATGGCCGTGACAGTGCGGGAGTGTGAACAGATGACAGAGGCGGCTGAAAAAAACAACCGGATTCTGATGATTGGAAATAATCAAAGGCTGACCCGGGCGCATCAAAAGGCCAGGGAACTGATTCAGAAAGGGGAAATCGGAAAAGTCCTGAGCTTTGAGACGGTCTTTGTCCACCGTGGGCCGGATCAGTGGACAGGAAATAAAAATCCCTGGTTTTTTCATAAGGATAAGTCCGGAATGGGGGCGCTGGGAGATCTGGGAATCCACAAACTGGATTTGATTCAGCATTTACTGGGAGAAGATATTGCGGAGGTAACCGGCAGAATGGGGACGCTGGATAAGACTTATCCCGACGGAACCCGGATTGAAGTGGAGGATAATGTATGGGCCATTTTGGAGACAGAGCATGGGATAATCGGCAGTATGCATGCCGGATGGACCTGCTATGGGCAGGAACGGAATTCTTTTGTGATTTACGGCACAAAAGGGGTGCTGCGGTGTTATGATGATGAGATATATACGCTGATTCTGGAGAAAGGGGACTGCCAGGAAAAGTATCAGTTTGGGGGAATTCAGAACAATGACGATCAGAAGGCCGGATTTGCGGAGAATTCAGGGGTGATTGATGAATTTGTCAGCAGTATTTTGGAGAACCGGCAGCCTGTTTGCAGCGGAAAAGAGAATCTGCAGGCCATGCGGGCGGCAGAAGCGCTGCAGAAGTCGGCGGAAAGGGGAACAAGAATCGTAATTGCCAGGCCGTAGAAGGGCGCTGCAGAAGCCGGCGGAAAGGGGGAGCAGGGTTGTAATTGCAAGGTAGGAGAATGGAATGTCAGCATATACAAAGAAAGAAAAACTGAAAATAGAGGTGCTCAATACCAGGGAAGAACGGGAGCATTTTCATCAGGATATCGAATTGCTGTTTGTGTTGGAGGGCGCCCTGGAGGTGCGGATTGGAGAACAGGTGATCTCCATGAAAGAAGAGGACCTGTTTGTGGTAAACGCCAATAAAAAGCACAGCCTGAAGGGAACGGAGGATATTCTGTTTGCCAGGCTGTTTATCACCTATCAGCTGGTCAGCGATATATTCGAAAGCATGAATATTATCTTCTGGTGCGATTCCACCAGAAGCGATAACCAGCGTTACGATGAGCTGCGGGCGGCCATGAAGGAGCTTTTGAACCACTATCTCAGCACCCGGGGAGGAGTGTCCAATTTCGGGCATATTGCACTGTGCTACCGCGTGATGGATCTGCTGTCGGTGCATTTTCTGGTAAAATCCGGCGATAAAGAAAAGCTGGATGATTTTGACAAATTTGAGGACAGGATTTCACAGATCAATAATTATATCCGGGCCAATTATGCGCAGCCCATCAGTATGAAGGAGCTGTCAGAAAAACTGTATCTGTCCAACGGATATCTGTCCAGATTTTTCAAAAAGAACTACGGTATGAGCTTTGCGGAATATCTCACCAATATCCGGCTGTTCCATGCGGTGGACGATCTTTTGTACACCAATATCCCGATTACAAAGATTGCCTTTGAAAATGGATTCGGCAGCATGGCCATGTTCAACAAAGCGTTTAAATCAGTCTACGGGGAGACGCCCTCTGCGTTCCGCAAACGGGCCAGGGAGGACAAGAAAAAGCAGGAAAAATCAGAGATGGAAATTATTGCGGAAGGCCGTCTGGAAGCTTTTCTGCGCAATGACGGACTGAAACGGGAGCAGGAGATTCTGACCCGGAAGGAAATTGCGGAATACAATGTGAAGCAGTATGAGCCGCTGCGGACGTTCTGGAATGACATGATTAATGTGGGAGCTGCGGAAGATCTGCTGAACTCCGGCGTCCGGGAGCATGTGCTTCTGTTAAAGGAGGCTCTGCAGTTTCAGTATGTCCGGTTTTGGAGGATTTTTTCAGATGAAATGCTGCTGAATGTGTACGGCAGGGAAGAGAATCACAATTTTTCCAGACTGGATTCGATTCTGGATTTTCTTTTGCAGAATGGCTTAAAGCCCCATATTGAACTGGGCATGAAACCGAAACGTGTGATGAGCAGCGTGCAGAATGTGGTTTTCCAGGATTCCGGGCAGATTCTGCTTCCTTCCCTGGAGAACTGGCGGGATACCCTGCACAGGCTGATGAAGCATCTTCTGCACCGGTATGGACGCGGCGAGGTGAAAACCTGGCGGATGGAGCTGTGGTTTGTGGAAGAGCTGATGAATGAGGGCGGGAATCTGCCGAAATATTTTGAACTGTTTGACGCTGCGGCTGAAATTATCCATCAGTACAGCAGAGAGCTTCTGGTGGGCGGCTGCGGCTTTCGGGCGGATATGTGGGAGCAGAGAGGATTTGAAATGATGTCCCTGTGGAAAAAACGCTCGGTTCAGCCAGATTTTCTTTCGTTTCTTTATTATGGGTATGAAAGGGGCGAGGTGTCAAAGGATACCTATTCGAAACGCATCACAGATAATGAGGGGGTTCTGCACTGGGTGTTGAAAGCCCGAAATGCACTGGAAGAAATCGGATATCATAACATGCCGGTGTATTGTACGGAATGGAACCTTACGATTTCTGACCGGAATTATATCAATGACACCTGTTTTAAAGGGGCCTACATTGTAAAAAATTACATTGACGTCTATGGAAAACTGGACAGTATGGCTTATTTTCTGGGCAGCGACCGCATTTCAGAGCATTACGATTCCAGTGATATGCTCTTTGGGGGCATGGGGATTTTAAGCAGGGACGGCGTGATGAAGCCAGCGGCCTTTGCATTTGATTTTTTAAACCGGCAATTTCCCTATTTTGTGGGCAAAGGCGAAAATTATATGATTACCACAGACGCCATGGAGGTGTACGGGATTGTATGCCACAATCAAAAGAAGCTGAATTACAATTACTACCTGTCCAGGGAGGATCAGATTGACAGGGAAAATATATGGAAATATTTTGAGGACCGGGCAGTGTATGAACAGGAAATTCTTCTGTCCAATGTGGAGCCGGGGATGTACCAGATGAAAACATACCGGATTAATGAAAAGTGCGGAAGCGTACTGGAATTGTGGGCGGATATGAATTTTGAGCGGGAGATTACCAGAAATGATATCTGGTATTTCCGCAAAATATGCGAGCCGAAGCTGACCATTCAGATGTTGGAGGCCCGGGATCAGAACTTAAAAATTAAAATCAGAATGGAGCCTAATGAAATTGCATTTATCAGAATCCGCCATATGATATAGGAAACCTGCAGAGCAGGACATACAGACCCGGGTATAAGTTTTTAAACATGCTCTGAGGGAAGGTCAAAAATGAACCGTTCATTTTTGACCTTTTGTAATTGAGGCGGGAAATCCCGGCAAAAAGAAGGTCATAATCCGACAGGATTTCCGTTTGAACCAAAGAAGCGGCAGGACGGGGCTTTTGCTATACTTATTACATCAAATAACAAAACGAAATGGAGGAATCAACATGAGTAAAGTAAAAGTTGCAGTGATTGGATGCGGAGGGATTGCAAATCAGAAACATTTTCCGGCATTGAAAAATAATGCAGAGTTGAATGAAATTGTTTCATTCTGCGACATTAAACTGGAGCGGGCAGAAGCGGCGGCAAAGGAATTCGGCGCAGAGGGCGCGCAGGTTACCGCAGATTACAGAGAAGTTCTCGCCAATCCGGCAGTGGAGGTTGTGCATATCTGTACCCCCAATGTGGCTCACAGTGAGATTGCCATTGCGGCATTTGCAGCGAAAAAGCATGTGTACTGCGAAAAGCCCATGTCCCACAGCACAAAAGAGGCGGAAAAAATGGTAGAAGCATGGAAGAAATCCGGCATGAAGTTTACCGTGGGCTATCAGAACCGGTTCCGGGCTGAAGTTCAGAATCTTCATGACGCATGCAAAAAGGGCGATTTGGGAGATATCTACTATGCAAAGGCCCATGCGGTAAGACGTCGGGGAGTTCCCACCTGGGGCGTATTTATGGATAAAGAAGCCCAGGGCGGCGGCCCTTTGATTGACATTGGAACACATGCCCTGGATATTACACTGTGGTGCATGGACAATTATGACATTGAGAGCGTTTCCGGTTCTGTATTCTATAAACTGGGGGGACTTAAGCAGGCCACTGAGGGCAACCTGTTCGGGCCCTGGAATCCGGACACTTATGAAGTGGAAGATTCCGCGGTGGGATTTGTGAAAATGAAAAACGGAGCAACCATTGGGCTGGAAGCAAGCTGGGCTTTGAATATTTTAGAATCCAGGGAAGCCTCCACCACTCTCTGCGGAACTCTTGCAGGAGCGGAAATTCATTCCGGAATGAGCTATGGCAAGAACGAGCTGATTTATAACCGGGGACGCAACGGACAGTTGATGGAAGAGACTATTTCTCCGGTAGGCGGCGTGGCGTACTTCGGCGGAGGCGGCGGAGAAGAAGGAACCATTGACTGCAAACAGTGGCTGGAGGCAGTGCAGAATGACACGGAGCCGCTGGTTAAACCGGAAGAGGCTCTTGCAGTGACCAAGGTTCTGGACGCTATCTATCAATCAGCGGCAGAGAACAAGGAGATTAAATTCTAGTCAGGAGGTGGCAAAATGGGATTTGCAATGCGCATGAATTTCGTGGATGTGGTGGTAAGCGACAGCCTTAAGAATTACTATGTGGACGGCAGGAAAATGGGATACCAGTTTCAGATCCGCTTAAGTTATTACAGAGGGCACTTCCTGTCTGTGATTGATGAATTCAGCGTGAAGGTGGATGATTTTGAAGTGCCTGCAGATAATATAAAGTTTTGCATTAACGGCAAGGAATTCAGTCCGGCAGAGTTTGACAAATGCTATACGGAATTCTGGCAGGTGACAGAGCCGGCAACTATCCGGGTATTTTATCCGGGCGGGCTTCCGGAAGGAGAACACAAGATAGACGTAACCTTGTTCTTCCGTTCGCCTTATATGCCCATCGGCCCCAATCACATGTATATGCCGGTGGACAGCTGCGGCACGAAATGTTTGGCAGTTACAGATTAGGAGGAGAAAGCGCCCAGGGGCATACCTGTATGTCCAAAAAGCGTGGACAATAAGGAGGAAAAAATGGCAAATGTAAAAACAGGAATTACGTTATTTTCATTGGGGACTCCTTTCCTGAAAGGGGAACTGGATCTGGAAGGAGTCATCCGCACGGCGGCGGATTTGGGCGCGGAAGGATATGAGATTGTAGCGGCTCAGATGATTCCCTCTTACCCGTATGTATCAGATGAATTTGTTTCATTTATCAGAGAGTGTAAAGAAAAATACGGAATCGGCCCAATCTGCTATTCGGCAAATATGGATCGGGGGATGCTGAAGGACAGGGATTTGACGGAGGATGAAATGGTAGCCCGCGCCGTTACCGATATTGTGTCCGCCAATAAGCTGGGGTGTACGGTAATGCGTGAGCAATATCTGCTGTCCCCTGCCGGCCTTGCACGGATTGCGCCTTTTGCAGAGGCTTACAATGTCCGTGTGGGCATTGAAATCCATAACCCGGACAGTCCGGTGACGCAGCCGATTCTGGATTATCTGGAAGTGATTGAAAAGACAGGCAGCAAATATATCGGTTTTGTGCCGGATTTCGGATGCTTTGCCACGAAGCCCAACAAACCCTACTGGGACCGCGCCCTGGCGGCGGGAGCAACTCTGGAACAGTTAGAGAAATGCGCGCAGCTTCGCTATGAGGATGTGCCCATGGAAGAAGCCATGCAAATAATGGGGCCGGAGCTTGCAAAATGCCCCGCCCTTGGCGGAACATTGAACAGCATGTATGGATTTGTACAGTTCCGAAAGAGCTGTGTTAAAGAACTGGAAGGTCTGAAGAAAATCATGCCCTACTGCTTTGAAATGCATGGAAAATGCCATTACGTGGATGAGAATCTCCATGAGGCGTCCATTCCTTATGAAGAGATTATCCCGGTGATCGCGGAATCTGAGTATGACGGATATATTGTAACAGAATATGAAGATGAAGGCGGCTACGGCGCAGTAGAACAAACCACCCGCCATGTGGCAATGGTGAAAAAACTGCTGAACCAGTAAGGATATAACAGCGGCGGATAGCTGCTGAACCAGTAAGAATATAATGGCGGCGGATAGCTGCTGAACCGGTAAGGATATAACGGCGGCGGATAGCTGCTGAAAAAGTAGCAAGAAGAAAAAACAGGCAGATAATAAGGCATGCCGAATGCTGGGAACATTCGGCATGCCAGGAATGAATGAAAATATTCACAACCCAGGAATATTCTAATTCATAAAGTGTTTGTTTGTCAAGATTTTGCAGGCGCAAAACCGTCAGAATGAGTTTGCGCGGAGGATTTTTAGGAGGAGAATATGAACACACAGACGAAAAAATTGTCTAAACTCACACTCTTTGCATATGGGTGCGGAGATTTTGCAAGTAACTTGTGCTGGACGTTTGTAGGAAGTTACTTGAGTGTATTCTATACAGATGTGGTGGGCATGGCCCCGGCAGTTGCTTCTGCAATTATGCTGATTGCAAAAATTTGGGACGGGGTCAATGATCCTATGTTTGGAGCCATTGCGGAGAGAACCAATACGAAATGGGGACGGTTTCGCCCCTATATCCTGTTCGGAGCGCCGATTCTGGCAGTCTTGTCAGTACTGACCTTTACTACCCTTGGAAAAGGCAGTGGGGCGGTGATTTACGCGGCAGTTACATACATTGGATGCGGCATGATGTATACGGTGGTGAACCTTTCTTATGGCTCCCTGTCAACGGTTATGACTTCCGATGTGGATGATATTGCCCGGCTGAACAGTTACAGAATGATGGGAACCAATCTCAGCTCCGTGCTTCTGAATGCAATTACTGCGCCGCTGCTGATGAAGTTTTCAGGCGGCGAAGGCTATACCGCAGGGGCTTATACGAAAGTGGCGGTTTTATTTGCAATATGCGCGCTTCCCCTGTTCTACTTTGTTTACACGATGTGTAAGGAAACAATTATACCGCCCAAAAGCTCCACAAAGGTGTCCGTAGGCACAAGCATTAAAAGCGTACTGTCCAATAAACCGCTGATGCTGGTATTTTTGATTCAGCTTTTGGCTATGACGGCTTTCTTTGGCCGGATGGGCGTTGTGATCTATTATCTGATGTATAATGTCCAGAGGTTTGATTTAATTGCGGCCTTTATGTCACTGCCCTCCTTATGCACAGTCATCGGGATTTTTGTTACCATGAGTTTTACTGTAAAAATAGGCAAAAAGAAAATGGCAAGGATTGGATATATCGGCTCAGGAACAAGCCTGATTCTGATTTATGCAGTGGGAGCCACTGTGGGATATACCAACATTCCGCTGCTGTTGGCGCTTCACTGTTTATACGGCTTCTTCTGTTTCTCCTTTCCGATTCCCATGGCAATGATTCCTGACGCCATTAACTACCAGGAGGATAAAACAGGGGTGCGTTCCGACGGAACCTCTTACGCAACAGTATCTCTGTCCACCAAGTTCGGTTCTGCCTTCGGCGTATCCGGCGGACTGCTGATTATGGGCGCAACCGGATATGTGGCCAACGCGCAGCAGACGCCGGCGGCGCTGAACGGCATCAATCTTACGGTAAACCTGATTTTCGGCATATTGTTTCTCTGCTGTCTGATTCCGCTGCAGATTTATCCGCTGGATGAAAAGAAGAATGAAGAGATTCTTCAGAGCCTCGAAAAAAAACGGGCAGAAAACGCACAATAGCCATTCAATCATAGAATGCGGCAGTCCCTTTCAGATTACGGCTCTTCCTTCCTGCAGTTATACAGAAACATCATCAGGGAAGCCGTAATCACAAGGGCATATCCGATAAAACTGTATTTGTCCGGAAGTTCTCCAAACAGGGCGAATCCCAGAATGGCTGCAAAGATAATCTGGGAATAATCAAAAATAGAGATTTTTTTGGCAGGGGCGCAGGTGTATGCGGCGGTAATGGCGAACTGTCCGCCTGCGGCAAACAGGCCCGTCAGCAGGAGCGTCAAAGTCTGTCCTGGCGTCATAGGCGCAAAATCCAGAATCATCCAGGGTGTAACAAACAGGCAGGAAAACAGTGAGAAATAAAAGACGATCACAGGCCCCTGAATCTTCATAGTTCCCAGTTTACGCACCATGGTATAGGCAATCCCCGCTCCAAGACCGCCGCATACCCCGATCAATGCGGGAAGCAGCGCGGCATTGTGAAATCCCGGCTTTACAATAAACAGGCAGCCGCAGAAAGCGGAGAAAATGCAGGCAGCCTGAATGGGCCGTATTTTTTCCTTCAATAGAAAATAAGAAAAAATAACGGCAAAAAAAGGCGACAGTTTATTTAAAATAGAAGCGTCCGCCACAAGCAGATGATCCACCGCGTAGAAATTGCAGAGGATGCCTGCGGTGCCGAACACACACCGCAGTATAAGGGCAGTCCGGGCCTCTTTTGGAATATACAGGGAAACGGGCTGGGGCCTGCCGTAATTTTTCAGGATAATAATTCCGGCAAACAGGGCTGCCACCAGATTGCGGAAGAAACTTTTTTGTATGGACGGAAGATTGCCGGACAGGCGGATACAGATATTCATGCATGCAAAGCAGAATGCAGACATAAGAATCATGGAAACGCCCTGGAGGTAATTGTTTTGTGGTTGGCTGTGCATTTGTTCTCTCCTTGCTTTCAGTTGTCTGTTTTAAGATAACACAAGAGTCTGTAAAGTCAAGAGTAAAAAAGAAAAGAACCATTGATATTTTATTCCGGCTGTCATAGAATAGAGGTGAAACTTACGGCAGGATAACTATAACAGAGGTGAAAAGGATGAATTGGGTTCAGCTTAAAATGATCAGAAAAGGCACAAAACCTCCTGTCTGGCGGCGGGGGGTTGTTCCTTTTGGCATTACTTTTACGCAGCTTGCATGGATTTTAGAGGAACTTTTGGATTGTGAGAAAACAGAACATTATGAATTTGAGTTTTACCAGAAAAAGATAACCTTATGCGAATGGAAAGAAGATTCGAATTTTCGAAAAAATTTTTTCTACAGCTATCACAGCGCATCCGATACTTTTATCAACGAACTGCTGAGCTCGGAAAAGCGGTTTGCGTTCCGGGTACAGAAAGACGCGGATCAGGCAGCGGAATACCGGATTGAAATAGAAAAGAAATTGTCCCAGGTATCAGAAAAGCAAAAACAAGAGAAAGTCCCGATCCAATATCCCCTGATTTTGAAGCAAGTCGGCGGTAAAGGGAGCTGGAGCGATTCTGTTGAAAAAAATGGTATTTTGAGAGAACAATATCAGGTTTGCAGCGGGGAGGCTGATTACCGGGATTTTCGGAAGCTTCAGAAGAACTTTGAGGAAGAAAACCGGGGAATCCGGACATGTGAAAATCCCCGGAACCGGACAGGGCGCAATCAGCTTTCTTTTCCTGAGATAATCAATCAGTGCACAGACGCTGAGGGGATACAGCCAAAAGAACTGCTGAATACCCTGTTGGGAGAGAGCCTGATCCAGAACGGAGAAAAGACAAGAGAGGATCAGGAGTCCCGCAAGCCGGTATTAAAAGATATGCTTTCGGGTTATCAAAAAGCGGAATTGGTACAGCAGGCCAAAGAATTGCGCCTGCACAGGGCCAGGCTGAAAAAAGATGAATTGGCGGAGAAAATCGCCAATGAACTTCTGACGCCTTCTGTGATGGAGAGACGTTTGCTGATACTGGGGGATTGGGAGATTGCCGCGTTCGAAGCAGCGATGAAGCGGAAATGTTTTTATCCAACAGACGAAGAATGGGAAGGGTTGGAGGTTGTCTTTGAGATGGACTACATTGCCTGCTATCAGGATGAATATGTAGAGGTGCCCGGAGAGGTGGTTCAGGCGTACCAGGCCATCAATACCCCTGAATTTCACCAGAGCCGGAAAAGAGTCAACTGGATGTTGGAATGTCTGGATATTTTTGGATTTCTGTACGCTGTTGCGCCGGTGGAAATTGCCTGTGAAATCTACAACAGGAAACAGGAATTTGCCCTCAGCTGTGAGGAGTTTCTGGAAAGATTCAAAAGCCTGCCGGAAGAGATAAATCCCTGCAGTCTGGAAAAGGGAAAGCTGATGCCTACTGTTTTGAAAGAAGGGCGCCTGTATCGGAACATAGAACGAATTCAGAGGCAGACAGATTACTACATTCCCTCTGAAGATGAAGTGCATGATTATTACAAGAACCGGTATATGACAGGGGAGCGTACTTATTCGAGACTGAAAGAGTTCTTCTGCCGGGAACTGGACTATGACACAGAAGAGGCGGATGAGCTGTGCACAGTGATTTACCAGGAGTTTGCCAAGGGAATGATGCTTTCTGATATTGTGGGATGGCTGAATGAAAACGAAATGGTATTTGATTCAGCGAGACAGATGGAGAAATTCATATCCTTGATGGCGGATGCAAACAACCATACCCGTATGTTTGAATTAAGAGGACATATGCCTGTGGAACTGTCAGAGGCAAAGCCGGTTTTGGCCCGGAATTCCAGAGCAAAAATTGTGCCGATGCGGGGCATTCCCGGCAGTTCTGAAGAGCCTGAAAATAAAAAAATTTATCCAAATGATCCCTGCCCCTGCGGAAGCGGAAAAAAGTATAAAAAATGCTGCGGGAAAAAGGTTTGACAGGGAGAAAGCTGCCTTTTACGGTCTGGCCGGACACTGCGAATGCTATGTCCGGCCAGACTTTTTGCTGATTTATCTAAAAATCAATATCCATATAAATAGAATCCCGTTCATCCTGGGCAATTCCCAGATATCTTTTGGTAATGGTATAGGAAGAATGGTTGTAGATTTCCATTAACAGAGCAGGGGGAACCCCCTGCTTCCATGCATGATACCCAAAGGTTTTCCGAAGGGAATGACAGCTGATATGGGGATCATGGAGCGTTTCTGTGGCCGCTTTCTTAATGATGCGGAATGCCTGGGAGCGGCTTAAGGGGCGGGAAAAATTAGTAGTTTTGGTGAAAATGTAGTCTTCCTGAGAAGGGTTTCTCAGATTTTTGTAAAGTTCCAGGGAATCTTTTAAATGCGCGTTTAAAGCCACAACATTCTCCTTCCCGGTTTTTTCCTCCCGTACAAAAATGTGGTTGCGGAAATTCTTTTTCTCGAAATCATACACATCCTGCCAGTTCAGGTTCAGGATATCGCTGATGCGAAGGGCGGTATGCAGACCGAATGTAATCAATACATAATTTCTGGCATTTGGACGGATGTTTCGATAGTAGTCCATAAACTGTTTCAATTCTTTCTTCTCTCTGATTGGTTGCGTAGTACCCATATATGTTACCTCCATCTTTTGTAAGATCCGGTTTTTTGCGCACATAACTGCATGTATTTTGCAGTATTCCCCATTCGGCTGTGGCGGGGATTAGTTATTTGCTGTGCCGCTGTAAAAAGCCGGATGGTGAACAAGTTGTAACATTATTTTATCCATTGGACAATTTTTTTTGGACAGTGGAGGAAATTTTTTTGGAAATTTTTGACAATGAGCCGGCTCAGATCATTTTTTAAATGTATTATATGGAATTGCATAAAAAAATAATTAAGGCAAATGCAACATTTTATAGTAAAATGTTGCATTTGCCTTTACACCATATATATCGAACCAAAAGAAAAATACTTAACATCTAAATTAAAAAAAATTCTTTTTCTTAAATTCACTGATAATTCTATTATATTCTATTATTTTTCAAAATAAACGGCATTAATGAAAAAAATGCATAATCAAAAACAGGGCAGGGACGCAACAGTTTACTATAAACTGTTGCATTCCAAAATTAGCAGTACGGGGATGCCGGAAAGAAGAACAGGAGGTTATGTATGCTGAAATTATCAGTAAAGCCAGGGGAATATGTCTTAATCGGCGATGACATCAAGATTGTATTTGCCGGAGGAAGCTCCAACAACATACGGATTCTGGTGGATGCACCCAAATCCTACAACATTGCCAGAAGCGAGGCGCTGGAGCGTTACGGCATGGCGCCGGGCCCGGGAAATGAAGTGAAGCATTACAGAGACAGGGAGATTTCCCCGGAGGCCAAAGAGAAAATCAAGGCCATTCTGATGGCGGAGCGCAGGAAAGCCAGAAAGAACGTGTAGTTCCCAGCTGCCGCGGTACGTCCGTTGGAGCAGAGCGGAACAGGGAGAAAGAACAGACATTTTATAAGGGGGCTTCCAGTGCAGAGGCAGCAGGTAATAATGCAGTTTTCACTGCTTATCACCACTTTACAACTATTATAAATAGTGCTCCTTTTGCTGAACAAGGTATTTTAAGGCTTTCATAAGGGCAGATGATTTTATTATACTTTCGCTCTTT
>NZ_JBQIOP010000061.1:0-19656 GCF_056822245.1 Petralouisia sp.
GTCTTAACACTTTATAGCAATACATTTTTTCAAAGGCTGCCATAAGACAGCTTGTTAAAGTGCGCCATTTATTGGCTGCCCTCTACTTTCTTTCACAGTAAAACCTCCTCTCTTTTATGGGTGTGCGAAAAAATAGTTTGGTTGTTAATTCTATTATCTCGCATCTCCCCATAAAATGGGAGGTTTTTTTACGAAAAATTTTTAAGCGTCAGTGCTGTCTGCCTGCTTCCATAAATCTAAAAAACAAAATCAATTTGCCATAAAATTTTATCATATATCAAAATACGGGCTTCCGATCATCAAATCCTCTGCCAGAATTTCCGCAAATTCCGAAACCACCTGTTTCTTTTTCTCCCAAAAAATCTTCGCCCGCTCCGTCACCATGGGATTGGGCTCCTCTTTATTGGAATTCTCCATGATATGATAATAAGCAGCCGCATAACTCTGGGCATGAATATTTCCCATGCTCATACAGTCCCAGACAATTCCCATGGCCCCTTCTTCGTCCAGCAAGTCAGCCTCCATCAGCAAAACCAACTCCAGACTGGTATTTTTGTCTTTCAATAGCGACTTGTTGCTATGGGCATAAATCAGTCTTTCCACCTGCTTTCGAACTTCCTCGTCCATCTGGTGCGCGACGGCATATTCATGAAACGCCTTCCCGCTGCGCAGGGCATGACGGTCGTTCTCCTCCTTTTCATAGCCGATATCATGAAAAATTGCAGCCGTGTACAAAACTTCCTTCTCCACCTGCTCCATTCCTTCTGCCAGCCGAAAACACCAGTACAGGACACGAATCGTATGCTGAAACCGGGAACGGAAGGGATGTCTCGGATTCTGGGCAGCCATCCCTCCGTGTTCCGTAAGATATTCTTTCACGTAAGTCAAATATTCGATATACCGTTCTCTCCTCATGCTGCTCCTCTCTGTCCCATTGAAACCAGACTATAAAATCAATGTATGACTAATGCTTCTGCCAGTTCTTTCGCCTGCCTGGGATAACTGTCTTTCAGAATCAGGTCCTGAGCCGACAGCGTTTCATATACCGTCAGCATTTCCGGTTTCTTCAGATGAGCCTGTTTTAACACTTCCTCCTGCTGAAAAACCTCCAGGGTTCCTCCATCTGCAATCAGCTCTCCCCGGTCAAAAACAAGCACCCGCTCTGCCCAACGATAGGCAAAATCCACATCATGGGTGGAAATCAGCAATGTTTTCCCTTCTCCCGACAATTTTCCCAACACTTCCTCCAACATGTCTCCGCTGAGAGGATCTAAGGCCGCCGTAGGCTCATCAAACAGTATAACCTCCGGCTTCATGGCAATAATATCCGCAATACTGACCCGCTTTTTCTCCCCGCCGCTTAAATAATGGGGGGGACGCTCCCGGTATTCCAGCAAATCCATGTATTCCAAAGCCTGTGTCACCCTCTGCCTGACTTCTTCCCTGGGCAGCTTCAGGTTCACAGGGCCGAAGGCTACTTCCGCCTGGACACTGGAAGCAATCATCTGATTGTCCGCATCCTGAAACACAAATCCCACATGTTTTCTCAAATGATTCAAATCCTTTTTGCCAATCTGCTTTCCCCGGTAAACAATTTTCCCTTCTTTGGGCCAAAGCACTCCGTTCAGATTCAGAAAAAATGTGGATTTTCCCGCTCCGTTGGAACCCATAACTGCAATTTTTTCTCCCTGATGGATCGAAAGGCTTAACTTTTGCAATACCGGACGCCCGGATTGGTACTCAAAAGCCAGCTGTTCCGTCCGCAAAATCTCCTCTGTACTATATCCCAATCTTTCTCCCTTCCACTGCCCCATTTGTAAAAATCTTATTGTTACACTTATTTTACCAGAAAAAACAGGAAAAGCAATCCCAAGGCGTACATTGCCAAAATTTCTGCCTGCCAGAATTTCACCGGCTTTTCTTCCTCCCAGAAAAGAAATTCTCCCTCATATCCCCGGGAAACCATGGCGTCGTAATAAGTATCTGCCTTCCGCAGAGAAAGCAGAAAAAGATTTCCTCCCGTCTGCCCAAAGGAACGGCAGGAGGTTTTAAAATCCACATACCCCAGTCTGGACACCGCCGCCGTTTTCATGTTTCTCTGGACTTTGGTCAGTATAAAAATAAACCGATAAATCATATTCATCAGTTCCACAATAATTTTAGGGACATGGGCTTTTCTGAGCACCCCTGCCAATTCCCCGGCAGAAGTGGACAATGCCAGGAAATACATAGCGCTTACAGCTCCCATAGCCTTAAAAAACAGTTCCATAGCCTGACGGATACCCTCATTTGAGAGATAGAGATAACACCCATGCAGGGAAATCCAGTAATCCCCTGCCGGCTGAGAAGAAACTCCGCAGGCAATGGCCACACTCCCAAGCGCCAGAAACGCTATGGGGATTTTTAAAAACCCAATGTAATCCCGAAGGGGAACCTGACTGGCCCATACATTTACAATTCCCATGGACAGAAGCACAGCGGCCGAAATTTCTATCCGGTTCAGCACAAGACACAAAAGCAATGCAGTCCCGGCGGCAGTCACTTTATAGCTGTCGTTCCATTTTCTCAGCGGGGACTGGCTTGCATAATAATCCATGCTCCCCACTCCCCGGAGGGAATGACGGCGCCCGGAGGGAGCAGCCTCCCTGCAGCCGGCACTGTCCTGCCTTTTGCCTAGAAAATTCTGCAACTTCATTTCTGGTTTCCTTTCCTGTAAATCAAAAAGAGACTGTTGGAAAATGTAATTCTTATACAATATATGGTTGTGACATAAAAAATCACAAGATATATTGCACTTCTTTTCCCACAGCCCCTTCATTCTCTTAACTTATGTCCGGATACAGCCGTTTTCATCCTTCTGTTCCCGCTAAATATTTTCAATCTGCCAGTCAACAGGCTCTGCTCCATGAGATTGCAGAAATTCGTTCGCCTGACTGAAATGCCTGCATCCGAAAAATCCCCGGTACGCTGACAGCGGACTTGGATGGGGCGCTTTCAAAATCAGATGACCGGGATTAGTCAGCATGGAGCTTTTGCTTTGCGCCGGTCTGCCCCACAGCATAGAAACTATGGGCCTGTCCTGAGCATTTACCGCATGAATAATCGCATCTGTAAACTGCTCCCAGCCCTGGCCCTGATGGGAATTTGCCTGATGCGCCCGAACCGTAAGCACAGTATTCAGCATCAGAACTCCCTGTCTGGCCCATTTTACCAGATACCCGTTATTGGGTATCTCACAGCCCAGATCGTCCTGCAGTTCTTTGTAAATATTTTCCAGAGAAGGCGGCGCCGGCACACCCGGCTTTACCGAAAAGCAAAGCCCATGGGCCTGCCCCTCGTTGTGGTAAGGATCTTGCCCCAGAATCAATACTTTCACATCTTTTAACGGCGTCAGATGCAGCGCGTTAAAAATATCATCTGCCGGCGGATAAACCACCCTGGTATTGTATTCTTCCTTTACAAATTTATACAATTTGGCATAATAGGGCTTTTTGAATTCCTCTCCGACAGCCTCCAACCAGTCATTTTCCAACATTCCCATAATATCTCGCTCCTTTTATCTTCCTACCGGCATTCTGATGTGTTCCCCGTAAATAACCATCCTCACACTGACCTACAGCCTTACCGGTATGTGCTCTTTTGCTAAATATTGTTTCAGCTCCATAATCTCCAGTTCTTTATAGTGAAACAGAGAAGCTGCCAGGGCCGCATCTGCGCCGCCTTCTGTCAATGCTTCTTTAAAATGCTCTTTTGTCCCTGCACCGCCTGATGCAATCACCGGTATGGTAACAGCGTCCGCAATAGCCCTGGTCAGCTCCAGATCATATCCGGCCTTTGTGCCGTCACAGTCCATACTGGTCAATAAAATCTCTCCGGCTCCCAGCTGATTGGCCTTTGCCGCCCATTCCACGGCATCCAGGCCGGTGTCAATCCGGCCGCCGTTTTTATAGACATTCCAACCGCTGCCGTCCGGCCGCCGCCTGGCGTCTATGGCCACGACCACGCACTGGCTGCCGAATTTGTCTGCCGCTTCCTGAATCAATTCAGGGGTGTTGACAGCGGAAGAATTAATGGAAATTTTATCTGCACCTTCCCGCAGCAGCGCTTTAAAATCCTCCACGGTACGGATTCCTCCGCCTACGGTAAAGGGAATAAAGACCGTCTCTGCCACACGGCGCACCATATCCACAACGGTATTTCTGGCATCCGAGGATGCGGTAATATCCAAAAAAACCACTTCATCCGCCCCTGCTCTGTCATAAGCCGCCGCAACTGCCACCGGATCTCCGGCATCCCTGAGATTTACGAAATTAACGCCTTTCACCACACGGCCGTTATGAACATCCAGACAGGGAATAATTCTTTTTGTGAACATGATTACACCTCCCCTATCCCGGCAAAATTCCGGAGAATCTTAAGGCCCATGGAGCTGCTTTTTTCCGGATGGAACTGACAGGCAAACACTGAATCCTGCTCCACCGAGGCGTGAATGGCAACGCCGTAATCTGAAGAAGCCCTGACAATGCTTTCTTCTTTTGCTTTCAGATAAAAAGAGTGCACAAAATATACGAATGTTCCTTCCGGCACACCTTCAAATAATCTGCCCTGATTCTGCAAATGCAGGGAATTCCAACCAATATGAGGGATTTTCAGCCCTGGTGCATCCGGAATTTTCACAATCTGCCCATCTAAAATATGCAGACCTTCCACGCCGCCATTCTCTTCGCTGCCCTCAAACAAAAGCTGCAGGCCCAGACAGATTCCCAATAACGGCCTCTGCCTGTGAACTGCTTCCTGTATCACTTGATCCAGTTCAAATTTTTTCAGATGATCCATGGCTTCTCCAAAAGCGCCCACACCGGGAAGGATTACTTTATCCGCCGAAAGAATCTCTTTCCGATCTCTGGTAACAATACTCTCTTCTCCCAGAAATTTCAGGGCCTTTTCCACGCTTTTCAGATTTCCTGCATCATAATCTATAATCGCTATCATATTGTGCACCTGTCTATTTCTCTTTTAAAAGCCCAAGACCGTTAATGATATCATACAGCATATATGTATATTCTTCCTTATCATGAACGGCATACAGTTCTCTTGCCTGATCTAAGGTCATGCCGAATTTCTCAGACAGAAGCGATTCCAGTTCTGCAAGCATATTGTCATACTCTGCAGACGCCCCTGCCTTGGCAGCGTCCGATGCATTCTTGTCGTATCTGCCCACGCCGCAGATCAGAGCATTTAAGGATTCGGTGTGCATCTCCTGCCCCAGATACGTTTCATAATTCCGAAGCTGCTGCTGTACGTATGCGGTATATTTCGCTTTCAGATACAGTTCTTCATCCGCTGCCTTCACCTTTGCGCCCTGGGTAAAACAGGTATAGGCTTCCACATAATCCCCGTTTTCATAGTACTCTTTGGCATTGGCAATATCCATGGTGTAACCAACCTGGGTGGAAACCAGGTAAATCAAAACAACCAGGGATGCTCCCACCAGCATAATCATAAATACCGGCTTCTTGGGAAGGGGCTTTGATTTTTCCACAACCTTCGGCTTCTTTTCCTTTTTGGGTTTGGCTTGTTTTTCCCTTTCCTTCTGGGCCTTCTTCTCGGCTTTCGCCTGTTTCTTTTCTGCCTTTTTCTGGTCTTTCTGGGCCTTCTTTTCTTTCTTCTTCTGGGCTTTCAGGGCCTTATCATCTTTTTCCTTCTTGCCCTTTTTCCCTTCCAGTTCCCGCAGAGCCGCCATGTTCTCGTCGGAAACATCGTCTATATCGCCGATTCCGGAACCAGCCTCCTCTGCTTCTTCCTCATCTTCTCCAAAAAGAGCCAGTGACAGGCGCTTGAAAAATCCCGGTTTTTTCTCATCCGGGTCTTTTTTCTTCTTTTTGCCTTTCTTTCCCTTTTCTGATTCTTCCTCTTCAGTCAAAACCTGATCCAGCTCTTCTTTGCTGTCCTTTACGTTTTCACTCTCGTTTTCATTTCCAATTCCAAGATCTCCGATCTCTTTCGCCAGATCTCTGGCCATGGATTCCAGTTCATCTTCCGGCATATTTCCTGCCTCTCCTTCTTCTCCTTCATCAGAAAACATATCTGTCAGACCAGATCCGTCGTCATCTCCGAAGCCCATCATATCCGTATCATTCATGGTATTTACCATAAATTCCTGATTCTCCGGTTCTACGCCTGAAGCTTCCGGCTCAAATTCCGGATCTATCTGATCCAGTACCGGATCTTCCTCCGGAAAATTCTGCAGAGTTTCATCGATAGATAAATCTTCTTCCCCCAGATTATCAATTCCGCCGAACGTATCAATATCACCAAGCGTATCTATCTCGTCAAGAGTATCTATCTCGTCAAGAGTATTTATCTCATCAAGAGTATTTATCTCGTCAAGGGTATCCATCTCGTTCCTATCGTCAATATCGTCCCGTGCAGTGTTTTTCACATTGCTGACAATATTGTCAATATCTTCCATATCAAAATCCATATCCAGGTCGGATTCCGGCTCTGCCTTTTCCTTGCTTCGTTCAAATTCCTGCAGGAAATCATTTTCATCATCTTCAGAAAAAGAACTGTTAAACTCCTCCAGGAAATCTTCTTCAGACCCCTGGAAATCTTCCGGCTCATCCTCCACTCCCCGTAACAGTCTATCCAGATAATCTTCTCTCTCGTTCAAAGATTCCACCTCCGGTGATTTATTCTTTGGGTTTACCCTCAGGGTTGATTCTCTTGGACACGTTCACCCTCAGGACTCCTCCCTAATATTTGGGCCCAATCTTTGTGGCCTTCCAGGTTGTTTACAAATATTCGGGTCCCTCCTCAGGGTCAATTATACCACATCTTTTCTTATTACACAAATCTAATTCTTAAAACTGTGTATGGGCGCTGGTATCCTGCCTCCGCGGCTGATGAAAGCTTCACAGCCATATCTGTTTACCGGCATTACCGGGGCATGGCCGAGCAAACCGCCGAATTCCACTGTTTCTCCGATTTTTTTCCCAATCACCGGAATCAGGCGCACGGCTGTTGTTTTCTGATTGATCATGCCGATTGCCATTTCATCTGCAATTATTCCGGAAATGGCAGAGGGCGGCACATCTCCCGGAATAGCAATCATGTCAAGGCCCACAGAGCAGACACAGGTCATGGCCTCTAATTTTTCCAGGGTTAAAGCCCCGGCTTCTACTGCGTCGATCATGCCCTGATCTTCGCTGACCGGAATAAAAGCGCCGCTCAGTCCGCCTACATAGGATGACGCCATTATGCCGCCTTTTTTTACCTGGTCGTTCAATAATGCCAAAGCCGCCGTAGTTCCGGGAGCGCCGGCATATTCCAGCCCGATTTCCTCTAAAATCTCTGCCACAGAATCGCCTACTGCCGGCGTAGGGGCCAGGGACAAATCAATAATTCCAAAGGGAATTCCCATTCTCCGGCTGGCCTCCTGGGCCACAAGCTGACCTACGCGGGTAATTTTAAAAGCCGTCTTTTTGATGGTTTCACAAAGTGTTTCAAAATTTTCTCCCCGCACCCGTTCCAGCGATTTTTTCACCACGCCGGGACCGGAAACTCCCACATTGATAATGGCGTCCGCCTCTGTCACTCCATGAAACGCGCCTGCCATAAAGGGGTTGTCATCCGGCGCATTGCAGAAAATCACTAACTTCGCACAGCCCAGAGAATCGTTCTCTTTGGTATATTCTGCCGTCTGTAGCACAATTTCTCCCATCAGCTTCACCGCATCCATGTCAATGCCGGTTTTGGTGGAGCCTACATTAACAGAACTGCACACCCGCTCCGTAACGGAAAGGGCTTTGGGAATGGAACGGATCAGATGTTCGTCTCCTTTGGTCATTCCCTTTGACACCAGAGCAGAATATCCTCCGATAAAGTTAACTCCCACTTCCTTTGCCGCCCGATCTAACGTCCTGGCAATAGTGACAAAGTCCTCCGGCGTTTTACAGGCCGCCTGCCCCACCAATGCCACAGGCGTTACGGAAATCCGCTTATTTACCACCGGAATACAGTAATCCCGTTCAATTTCCTCGCCTGTTTCCACCAATTTTGCCGCAGTATCCGTAATTTTTTTATAAATATTCCTGTTTAGCTGCTCCAAATCAGAATCAATACAGTCCAACAGGCTGATTCCCAGAGTAATGGTGCGGACATCCAGATTTTCCTGCTCAATCATTTTATTGGTTTCGTTTACTTCCCAGATATTTATCATTGCTCTGCTCCTTAAATTCTGTGCATTTTATTAAAAATTTCTTCTCTCTGGCACTTGATGGACACGCCGATTTTCTCTCCCACCTGCTCTAATTCCTTCGCGCACTGTCCAAAAGGCTTTGCGGCTCCGTTCATATCCACAATCATCATCATATTAAAAAATCCCTGCACAATCGTCTGGCTGATATCCAGTACATTGATGCCGTTTTCTGCAAGATATGTACATACGCCGGCAATGATACCTACCGTATCTTTTCCCACCACCGTGATAATCGTTCTGTCTGCCTTTTTGTCCATTCTCTTTTCATCCTCCATTTCATGTGTATGTCACATTCTGTTCTAAAATTCAATCACATCCGAAACCATATCGCGTCTTGCCACATGAATCGGGAAATCATCGGCGCGGTAAGGATTTTCTGACATATCAATCTCCAGTCTTACCGCTTCATAGGCCAGTTTTTCGTAATTATTTTCTTTGCTTAAGTGCCCCAGAATCACAGTTCTAAAGTTATCATGAAGCAGCTCGCTGAGAAGCCGGCCCGATAATTCATTGGACAAATGCCCCTTTTCTCCCAGAATCCGCTGCTTTAAATAGTAGGGATAAGTCCCTACCTGCAGCATATGCACATCATGATTGGCTTCTAACAGCAACACGTCAAGATTCTGCAGTTTATCTGTGATATAACTGTCATACATGCCAAGATCTGTCATAACAGCCATTGATTTTTTTCCCTGGCGCAAAAGATAGGCTGTGGGCATGGCGGCGTCATGGGAAATGGCTATGGGGCTTATCGTAATATCCCCGATGGTAAAATCCTGATCCGGCCTAATCTCATGAAACAGTTCTTTGGGAATTTCGCCTACGCTTTTACACTTTAAAACCGCTTCCCTGGTTCCCTTTGTGGCATAAATGGGAATGCCGTACCGCCGGGCCATCACGCCCAGGCCGCTGATATGATCCGCATGTTCATGGGTAATCAGAATTCCGTCTGCTTCCCGGGCAGTATGGCCGATCTCATTCAGACCTGCTTCGATGCGTTTTCCGCTGATACCGGTATCGATCAGAAGGCTTGTGGTCTCTGTTCCTGCAAAAATGCAGTTCCCGCTGCTGCCGCTTGCAATGCTGCACAACTTCATAGCCATTAGTCCTCCCAGTAAATTTCTAATACATCCCCATACTTGAGAGGCGCAGTATAGGAAGGAATTTCGCCGTTTAATTTGGTGACAATGGCCCTTCCTTTTCCGGCATTCAAATCAAATGAGATGGCGTCAAATACGTCTACAAATACATAGGAGGCTTTTCCGGTTAAAGTCACTGCCGCGTTATTGACAATCACCTGCAGGGAAACTCCCGCCGGCTTTTCTTTTACAACTTTAACCTCCGGCTTCTTGCGGATGGTAGGACGGATGTCACTTTCCACGGTCTGCTGAGACTGCAAATATTTTTCTTCCAGTTCTTCCTGGGTCAGATTCTCCTCTTTTCCGGCTTCTTCTTCCGACTGCTCCGTTATTGTCTCCCGGGCCTGCTGGGCCGAATCTTGCGGTTTCCGGACTGTTTCTGTCTGTGTCACCTCGGTCTGCGGCTGCTTCGGCTCAGCTTCCGTTCCCTGGGCTGCTTCTTCTTTTTTCAGCTCAGCTTCAGGTTCCTGCAGGGTTTCTGCCTGTTTTGCCTCAACTTCAGGTTCCTGCAGGGTTTCTGCCTGTTTTGCCTCAGCTTCCGGCTCCCGGGCTGCTTCTTTCTGGCTCGGCTCAGCTTCCGGTTCCTCCAAACTCAGTTCTTCTTCTGGCTCTGGCTGCTCCATCGGCAATTCCTCTGGCTGCACGGGGTCCTCCAGGGGCTTGCCGTATACGTTTTCAATCTCAGACAAAGGCGTCCGGTACGTAATCACTTCCCATTCTACCGAGAAATTCTCATACACCTGGGTGTCCAAATCCGCCGGCTTGTTATTGACAAGAATTTCGCTGTTCAGATCGATTTCCACATCCATAAATTCCATAATCTGGGCAACGGTATAGAAGCCGCGCATTTCCACCCAGTCATTTTCCTGAATCTCATAGTAGGGCGGCTCCAGACTGCCGTTTACTTCTGCAAATTTCGGACAGGTAATCATTCTGCCGTTTACTTCAAAGGTTATTACAACTCTGCCGTATTCCTCCAGCTCCTCTAACCGGCACACGGCTGCTTCTCCCACGGTGGAAGGTTCAATCACAATATCGCTGTTGGGCTCTAAAACGGCATTGATACTGGTAATCCGGCCGTTGACCCGCACCACAGCGGATTCACCGGGTTCTCCTCTGACAATCCGTTTCTTTCCGTTTACATAGAAATTAATTTCTTTTCCTCTTCTTGGGAAAAGCTGATCATTGGGGAATCCTGCCCGAAGGGCTGCGTCTACAATGGTCAGCTTGTTGTTATCGTACAGTTTAATTCTTTCCCCGTTAAACCGTACAAAAACAAAATTATTCTTCTGATCATAATAGCTGATGCAAATGCCGATAGGCGTAACCAACAGAGGATCTTTCTTAATTTCCTGCTGCTCAAAATGGATTTCCTGCAGCACTTCCTCGCCTCTCAGCGCCACACGCTCTAAAGGAAGCTCCAGTTCTGAAGCCAGATGCTCCACAAATCCGTGAACCTTGCCGCCGCCGCCTACCACAAAAGTAGCGCTTACGGTTTCTCCGCCGTTTAATTCTTTGATTTTTGCTGCAATATCCTCGGTGAGACGGAATACCAAAGGCTCAATCAAATCCCATACTTCCTCTGCTGTGATGGTGTGCTTGATCATCATAATGTCCTGATATTCAATCTCTTTTTCAGTGGTGGAGCTCAATTTGATATGCTCTGCTGTCTTGAAATCCACCAGATAATGCTGCACTAAAAGTTCTGTAATCTCATCTCCGGCGCAGGGGATCATGCCGTAGGCAATAATGCTGCCGTCTCTTGTAACAGAAATATCACTGGTTCCTGCTCCCACGTCCACCAGCGCAATATTCAGCATACGGAACGTCTCCGGAATTGCCACGTTGATGGCGGCAATTGGCTCCAACGTCAGACTTGCCACTTTCAGTCCTGCCAGCCCAACGGCGGAATACAGACCGTCCACCACATCTTCCGGCAGGAAGGTCACGATAATATCCGCACTGACTACCTCCGCTTTATGCCCTTCCAGATTGGAAAAAACATCTCCGTTCAGATAATATTTCACCACTGAATATCCCACACAGTAAAATTTAAAATTCGTATCGTTATTTTCATTTAAAATCTGCTGCGCTTTCTCAATCCCCAGTAAATCAAGGGTATGCACATCTTCTCCGGTCACTACCACTTCTTCCTCAAAGCTGTACTCTACGGTAGTGGTAACTGTTTTCAGCACACGTCCTGCAGCTGCAATGCATACTTCGCTTAAAGAAAGATGGCTCTGCTCTTCCAGTTCTTTTTTCACAGCATTGATCGTCCGGCCCACGCGTCCGATATCATGAATCTGTCCGTCTAACATGGAACGGGTCCCGTGCTCTTTGATATATTGGGCAATAACATAGAAATCATCCTCGTCTTTATAGCCCACTGTACCTACCACATTTCTGGTTCCGATATCCAGCCCGAATACCAGGGGAACCCCGTTTAACTGCTGTTCCATCTTACTCAGTTCTCCTTTTTGCTTAATGGCCTGCGCTACCTGATAGAACGTCTCCTCCCTGGTTCCGTTGTTCTCAATCACCACCTGGCAGTGCTTGCGGTATTCGCTGTCGGAAAGCTGGCTTCGAAACATATTTTCCACCTGCTCCTCTGAATAGCCCCTGGAACGCATGATTCTCTTTTTCCTGATTTCCTCGGAGGTGCGGACATACCACAATTCATCGCAGATTTCTCCGTAATTTTCTTCAATCAGAAGAGCCGCCTCCACAATGACATAGTCCAGAATTCCCATGCGCTCCTGCTCTGCAATCTGTCCGATGATGTATTCTTTCACGGCCGGATGCATCACCTCATTGACCCGGACGCGCAGTTCATCCGAGCTGAAAATTGCCGCTGACAGCGCTCCCCGATTAATGGTTTCATCGTCATTATATACCTCTACCGGCAGGAATTTCAGTAATTTCCGGTAACACTCACTTCCCGGCTCCATCAGCCTTTTGGCTATCTTGTCCGCAATGAGATTTTTCACTCTGTAATTCTGTTCCAAATACTCCAGGATGGCAGATTTCCCTGCTCCAACTCCTCCAGTAATTCCAATTACCTGCATACGTCAAAACTCCTTTATCAATAATTTAATGCGCTTCATACCAGTCTCTTCCCTGTTTCATGTCAATTTCCAATTGAACCGAAAGGACGGCTGCGCGTTCCATCTCTTTTTTCAAAATCGCCTTCACCTGCTCCACTTCTTCTTCCCAGGCTTCAATCAGCAATTCGTCGTGAACCTGCAGAATCAGCCTGGAACGAAGCCCCTGTTCATACAGCGATTCATTGACCCTTATCATTGCAATCTTGATAATATCCGCCGCGGTTCCCTGGATCGGCGCATTCATAGCCACCCGCTCCCCAAAAGAACGCTGCATAAAATTCCCGGATGATAACTCCGGCACCGGCCTGCGCCTGCCAAACAGCGTGGACACATATCCCTGCTCCCTGGCGTCATCCACCAGGCGATCTAAAAACTGCTTCACTCCCGGATAAGTTTCAAAATAAGATTCGATATATCCGGCCGCTTCTTTTTTGGTAATGCTCAAATCCTGGCTTAATCCAAAGGAGCTGATCCCGTACACAATTCCGAAATTCACAGCCTTGGCATTGCGCCGCTGCAGGGAGGTCACCTCTTCAAAGGGCACATGAAACACCTGGGACGCCGTAATTCTGTGGATATCCTGGGCCTTCCGGTATGCGCCGATTAAGTTCTCATCTCCGGACATATGGGCGAGCACCCGCAGCTCTATTTGAGAGTAATCCGCATCAATCAGCACGCATCCTTCTCTGGGGATAAATACCTTCCGAATCTGCCGCCCCAGCTCCATCCGGATGGGAATATTCTGTAAGTTTGGTTCCGCGCTGCTGAGCCTTCCCGTGGCTGTAATAGTCTGGTGAAACGTAGAGCGGATTCTTCCGTCCTCCTCAATATAATTGGCAAGGCCTTCCGCATAGGTGGATTTTAATTTGGTCAGCTGACGGTACTCTAAAATCTTTGACACCAGAGGATAATCGCCTGCCAGCTTGTCCAGCACATCCGCCGCAGTGGAATATCCTGTTTTTGTTTTTTTGCCGTAAGGCATTTTTAATTTGTCAAACAGGATCACCCCCAGCTGTTTGGGGGAATTGATATTAAATTCCTCGCCTGCCTCCTGATAAATCTCCCGCTCCAACTCTGTAATTTTCTCTGAAAGATTCCCGCCGTAGGATTTCAGCGCTTCCCCGTTGACCTGTACGCCTTCCCGTTCCATCTCATACAAGGTGTACACCAGAGGCAGTTCTATCTCCTGATAAAGCTGCTCCATGCCTGTTTCCTTCAGCTTCTGTTCCAGCGCGTCCGCCGCCCGAAAAGGCACCGCCGCCTGAAACGCCGCATATTTAAACAGCTCTTCTCCCTTTTCCTGAAATGCCTGAAACAAGGACAGCTTGCCCAGTAAATCTCCCCGGGACGGAATCATCAAATCCAGATATTCCTTGGCAATGTCCTCGCAGGTATAATCATTTTTCAGGGGATTAAGCAAATAGGCGCTGATTAAAACGTCTGAAATCTGACCCCTTGTTTCTCTTGGAACGGGCAGCCAGGGAAGCTGGGATTTTAAATCAAAAGTAACGGTCTTTTTTCCCTTTTGTAGCAGCAGGAGAAACTGTTCTGTCAGCCATTGGCCGGTCATTTGCCCGCAAACCTTCAGATAAAAAATCTTCTCCGGACCGTATGCGAGAGAAATACCCAAAATTTCTTCCGTTTTCCCGGGCTTTTTCTCTTTCGTTTCCTGCAGAAAACTATCCAGTGTCATCTGGCCCTCCGGCTCTTTTGCATCAGCGTCTGCCAGAAGCCAAAATCCGATCCGCTCTGCCTCTGCCGCCTCTTTAAAAACCTTCCTGGCCTCTGATACATCCGTTATTTCCTGAAAATACTCCTCCAAAGATACCGGCGGCCCCTCCATCTGAAAACGGCCCAGCATATTTTTAAATTCCAGTTTTTTCATCCATACGTAAGCCTCCGGCGTGAATAAATCTCCCAGCGCCGCCTGCTCCAACTGGTATTCAATGGGGGCATTTACTTCAATGGTGGCCAATGTCTTGCTCATCTGCGCCTGTCCGTAATGCTCCCGCAGATTATTCTGCGCTCTGGGAGGCTTTACCTCATCCACATGAGCATAAGCGTTTTCAATGCTTCCGTAAGAAACAATCAGGGCTGTGGCCGTTTTCTCTCCAATGCCGGGCACTCCCGGAATATTATCTGCCGTATCTCCCATCAATGCCTTGACATCAATAAATTCTTTTGGGGTTACCTGGTATTTTTCTTTCACATCCGCTGCATAATAATCTTCGATTTCCGTTCCGGTGCGTTTTGTTTTGGGAATGCGGATCTTGATACGTTCACTGGCAAGCTGCAGCAAATCCCGGTCTCCGGACACCAGAGAAACCAAAAGCCCCTCTTTCTCGCACCGCAGGGCAAGGGTTCCTAAAATATCGTCCGCTTCATAGCCTTCCTGCTCCACAATCACAACGCCCATGGCCTGCAAAACTTCCTTTATAACAGGCACCTGCTGCCGTAATTCCTCTGCCATTGGTTTTCTGGTTCCTTTGTACGCCTCATACATCTTATGCCGGAATGTGGGGGCATGTACATCAAAAGCCACGGTGAGATAATCCGGCTTTTCTTCCTCCAGTATCCGAAACATAATATTCAAAAAACCATACACGGCATTGGTATGGAGCCCTTCTGTGTTGGTCAGATCCGGTATCCCGAAAAATGCCCGGTTCAGAATACTGTGTCCGTCAATCAAAACTATTTTCTTACTCATACATTGATTCCTTCTATAATAATATAATAAAATTCTCCGCTTTTGCCCATAATCATTTCTATTTTACACCAAATGACCCGGATTTAAAAGTTATTAATTTATGAAATAGCAAAAAATTAGAAAAATATTGCTGTTTTCAGCCTAATACTGCAGCGAACACTCTATATTTTGATACACAGGAACTACAGGATTGCCCTTTGGCTAAGCAAACGGTTCATGGGCGTATTGTGTGGAGGCGAAATCCACTGCTTACGGAGTTTTAGGAGTGACGGCTTTCCGGAACTCCTTAGACGCAGTTAGCAGTTAGTTCGCCAAAACGCTGCCCGGTTTGCGTATCAAAGGGCAATCCGGTAGTTCTGTCCGTATCCAAATATAAAAAGTTCGCTGTAGTATTAAAGTATGTTTAAAAAATGCTCTAAAACAAACTTTTCCATATAAAAACGCGCCTGAAACTCAGATAGAATGAATTTCAGGCACGTACCGCCTCTTTGGCCGGTCAGATGGCTCTGGTGTAAATTTTCAGCCATTCCCGTTCTTCTTCAGTCAGAAACGGAGCAATCTTTTCATAAACCATTTCATGATAATCATTTAATAACTTCCGTTCAGAAGCCGTCATTTCCTCCGGCAGAATCGCATCCAAATCAATGGGAGCATAGGTCACAGTTTCAAATTCCATAAACTGTCCGTATTCATTTTTCTCCGCTTTTTTACAGATCAGCTCATTCTCTGTCCGGATACCGTATTTTCCTTCCAGATAAACTCCCGGCTCATCGGTGGTAACCATGCCCTCTTCCAGCACGCAGCTGTCTCCACGCTCCGGCACAATTTTCCACCGGAATCCATTGGGGCCTTCGTGGACGTTCAAAAGGTAGCCGATGCCATGGCCTGTTCCGCATTTGTAATCCAGGCCTAAGTTCCACAGCGGCCCTCTGGAAAGTATGTCAAGATTCAGTCCCCGGCACCCATACAGGAACTTTGCCGCAGCCAGGTTCAGGTTGGAACGGCAGACAGTGGTAAAATGGAATTTTTCTTCCTCTGTCAAAGATCCAAGAGCCATCGTTCTGGTAATATCCGTGCTTCCTTCCAGATAATGCCCGCCGGAATCCACCAACAGGAATCCTTCCGGCTTCAGTTCCGCGTCTGTCTCCGGCGTTGCCGTATAATGCATCATGGCAGCATTTGCCCCACATGCGCTGATGGTGTCAAAACTTAAATCCACAAACAGTTCCTGTTCTCTTCTTCGCTGCTCCAGATAATCCGAGGCGGAAATCTCTGTGATTTTCTCTTTTCCGATCTTCGTCTTTAACCAGTACATAAATTTGGTAAAAGCCACCCCGTCCTTTACATGGGCATTGCGGATATTCGAAAGTTCTGTTTCATTTTTCACCGCTTTCATCAATTCCGTGGGATTGGCGTCCTGCACCACTTTCACGTTATCATTCAGATTATGGAAAATGCGGTAATTTACAATATTTTTGTCCAGTAAAACAGTTTCACCGGCCGGAATCTGCTCTGCATAACTGTAAATCTCTTCATAGGGCCTGATCTTGATCTGATTATCCCTGCAATAGCCGCACAGTTTTTCATCCAACACTTCCTCATGGATGAACCAGAAGCTTTCCTTTTCTGTGATTGCCGCAAAAGACAGCGCCACCGGCACATGGGAAATGTCTCCGCCGCGGATGTTAAACAGCCAGGCAATATCATACAAGGAGGTCAGGATATGGACGCCTGCTTCCTTTTGGGCCATTTTTTCCCGCACTCTCTGCAATTTGTCTGCTGTGCTTTCCCCTGCATACTTTTCCTCCAGCACAAACACCGGATTCTTGGGAAGCTGCGGCCGGTCCGTCCAGATCAGGCCCACCAGATCTTCCGACACATAGACGCTTCCCTGCCTGTCTCTGGCAGCTTTTTCATAATCCTCCCCGGCTTTGGCATTCATCACACGGCCGTCAAAGCCCAGGCAGCCTTTTTCGGGAAGATTCTGCTCCACGTACTCCTTCACAGTGGGAACCCCTTCTTCTCCCATCCGGTACAATGTCACAGGGGTTCCTGCCAGCTGCCGCTCCGCCTGAATAAAATATCTGCCGTCTGCCCACAGTCCCGCTTCTGTGCCGGTGATCACGGCAGTCCCGGCTGAACCTGTAAATCCCGTTATATATTTTCTGGCTTTAAAATAATCTCCCACATACTCCGATTCATGAAAATCAGAGGTGGGCACAATATACATATCAATCTTTCTCTTTTGCATCTCTGCTCTGAGCGCTTCAATTCTCTCTGCTGTCACCTGTATTCTCCTTTACCTGTAATTTTTTACCGTTTTTATTCTACCACGTTCCTGAAATTCATTCAATGCAGAAACATTGAAAAAAGTACTTGCTTTTTTTTCCTATCTATGGTAATATACTTTTTGTTCGAGTGAACAATATGCCGGCGTGTCGGAATGGCAGACGAGGCAGACTCAAAATCTGTTGTGGGCAACCACGTGCGGGTTCAAGTCCCGCTGCCGGCAGTTCTTTTAAGTGCTGAATCCCTTGGAACATAAGGGGTTTGGCATTTTTTATGTCTGGATTCTTTTGAGAACCTTTGAGAACTTTATTTCACTGCTTGCATAATTTCCCTGTTTATGTTTGACATCACATTGATTTTATACTGGTTATCAGATACATCATACGTATAATTTGAATTATTTACCTTTTCTGTATGTCCAAGAATCGAAGATGCAACAATTGAAGACACCCCTTCACACCGCATCTTTGAATTTAACGTTCTTCTTAATGCATGTATGCTTTTTGTCTGGATTCCTGCCTGAATACATTTATTCCTCATACAATCAGATATTACTCTTGCATGAATCCGTCCATTTTCATTTGCAAATACATATTCGCATAAATATCCATAACCTGTCTCAACTTTTTTAACCTGTTTTAATAATGCTTCTATTTCTCTACTCATTGGAATAAACCGTGGCTTTGCATTTTTCGTTGTATCTATAAAATATGCTTTCTTTTCCCTATCATACTTTTCAGATCTATCAACCAGGATATATTTTTCTTTAAAATTAACATTTCCCCAAATCAAACCAGCTAATTCACCAACTCTCATTCCAGTTAGCGAGGCTAACTCTATTGCATAAGGTGGTATATAGTTTGGTTTATTCCTATGATCCTGTGCGATAATATCGTACAATAACTTCATTTGTTCATCCGATACAACTCTTTCTTCTGCTGTTTTCCCTATCTGAACTTTACAATGCTTCCTTAATACCGGGAAATCTATACTTTCACACGGATTTACCTGGATTATTTTGTCTTTTTGTGCCTTTTGAAAAATTCCATTCAACATCCCAAACATGGTTTTTGCTGCCCGATAGGACAACTCTTTTTGCCTAATCCTATTAATCAGGAAACAATATAAAATTTCATCGTCAATTTTAGAAATGTCCATAAATTCAATTGTGCTATCTTCAAAAAATCTAACATAATCACAATTATATCTATTCATTGTATTATTCGAAACACCACAATCTAATTGTCTTTGAATCCATACATTATATCTTTCCTTAAATATGATAGGTTCCATTTTCAAATTTTTGTAGTATTCAATAACTACATTCTCAATCTCTTTCTTTGAACTTTTTTTCTTCTTTACTCTCCCTTTCTTATCATCCGGCAGATATGTATACCATTTTCCATCTTTTCCCTGCCAAATCTTATATTGATGCTTCTTTAAAAATTCATCTCTTTTCATAGATTCCATGCTATTTTGTACATCATCCATGTTTAGCATACCACTTTTTATCATGAACTGCAATATTTCCGTGCTTTTCCCATATTGCAGGATTTCCGTTTCCATGTTGTTTCCTATGTTACGTCACCTCTGTATCGTTTTTATATTGTAAATGCAGGAGGGTTCTCACCACTGCATGTAATTGTATATTTTTCAAATATTTTATCTTCATAAATGTTATGTGCTCTGTTTTTAGGTTACCTTTGCTGTTTTGTTCCTGTTTCTTCTATACCTATGTGATATAGGGACAGACATGATATGCTGCCCCATATAGTTTCACGTTACTAACTTTATTTATCCATTCACTTACATTTCCGTTTCATCTCTTCCTTCATTTCCGCCATTTCTTTAATCAGTTCCACATACTCCTGTTTCATTTCGTTCAGTTCTTCAATTAGTTCCGTGTACTCCTGGTATGCGTCTCCTGTGAGTTTCGCCTTGTATTCCATGCATTCAGGGCTGTATGCCTCCAACTGCTGCCTCAGGATTCTGTTTTCTTCCTCCAGGCGGTTTATGATGTTCTGCTGGGTCTGGATTTTACGGTCTTTACTGGTTCTGTGCATGGTTATCGCCTCCTGTTTCTGTTGTTTTTTCTTCCAGTTTGTTATCGTCGCAAAATAATCTATGCAGGGTTTTCCGCATAGCTGTTATGGCGTT
>NZ_JBQIOP010000062.1:0-19238 GCF_056822245.1 Petralouisia sp.
CCTTGGGAAGGAAGGCTTTTCTGACTTCCCTAGCCGGAGTTGGCAGTTAGTTTGCCAAAACGCCGTCCGGTTTGTGTGCGGAAGGGCACGCCGGTAGTTCCGTCCGTATCCAAACATTAGGTAAATCTTGTGTTCCATCCCCCGATGTGCTAATATGGGACAGGAAAGAACAGCAGGAGGAGAGCCTATGAAGCGGAATTACCAGAAAGAACTGGAACAGCTCATCGGAAAACTTGACAGGCAGAAGCAGGCGCCCAGTCTGCTTTTGCATAGCTGCTGCGCACCCTGCAGCAGTTATGTACTGGAATATCTGGCCCGGTATTTTCGGATTACCGTGTTTTACTATAACCCGAATATTTATCCGGAGGAGGAATATTTCAAGCGGGTGGAAGAGCAGAAGAATTTTATTCATCAGTTCTGGAAAGATGTATCTGGGAGAGAAAATCAGGAAAATTATTACAGGATTGAATTTCTGGAAGGAAAGTTTGAAAAAGACAGGTTCTACCGGATGGCCCGGGGCATGGGGCATCTGCCGGAAGGGGGAGAACGGTGTTTTCAGTGTTATGAGCTGCGTCTCAGGGAGGCGGCGGAATGCGCCCGGGAGCTGGGGATGGATTATTTTACCACAACCCTGTCCATCAGCCCTTTGAAGAATGCGGAAAAACTCAATGAAATCGGAGAACGGCTGGCGGAGGAATATAAGGTTCCCTATCTTGTTTCTGATTTCAAGAAACGGGAAGGCTACAAACGCTCCGTGGAGCTTTCCAGGGAATACCAGATGTACCGCCAGGATTACTGCGGCTGTGTTTTTTCCATGGAGGAGCGGCAGCGGGTCAGGAAATCCGGTGAAACATAAGAAGAGGTTATACATAAAAACAGAAAGAGGTAAGAGATTATGGCACAATTATGGGGCGGACGCTTTACGAAAGAAACGGATCAGCTGGTTTATAATTTCAATGCGTCCATATCGTTTGACAAAAAGTTTTACAGACAGGACATGGAAGGCAGTATTGCCCATGTGAAAATGCTTGGAAAACAGGGAATTCTCACAGAAACAGAATCCAGTGATATTGTGGCGGCAATCCAGGAGATTTTACAGGAGGTGGAAGCTGGAACTCTGGAAATTTCTCAGGAATATGAGGATATTCACAGCTTTGTGGAAGCGACGCTGATTGACCGCCTGGGGGATACCGGCAAAAAGCTGCATACCGGAAGGAGCAGGAATGATCAGGTTGCACTGGATATGCGTCTGTATACCAGGCAGGAAGTGCTGGAAACCGACGGACTGCTGGAAGAATTATTAAATGTAATTTTAACAATTATGGAAAACAATACAGATACCTATATGCCCGGGTTTACTCATTTGCAGAAAGCACAGCCGGTCACTCTGGCTCATCATCTGGGAGCTTATTTTGAAATGTTTAAACGGGATCGGCAGCGCATGGAGGATATTTACCGGAGAATGAATTACTGTCCTCTGGGCTCCGGCGCGCTGGCAGGCACCACGTATGAGTTAGACCGGTACGATACGGCGGAGCAGATGGGCTTTGACGGGCCTTCCCTGAACAGTATGGACGGGGTGTCCGACCGGGATTATCTGATTGAATTTCTGTCCGCTTTATCCACAGTTATGATGCATTTAAGCCGTTTTTCAGAGGAAGTGATAATCTGGAACAGCAACGAATACCAGTTTGTGGAAATTGACGACGCCTACAGCACCGGCAGCAGCATTATGCCCCAGAAGAAAAATCCTGACATAGCAGAGCTTGTCCGGGGAAAAACAGGCCGCGTCTATGGGGCGCTGATTTCCCTGCTGACCACCATGAAGGGAATTCCCCTTGCTTATAATAAAGATATGCAGGAGGACAAAGAGCTGACGTTTGACGCCATGGATACGGTAAAAGGATGCCTTGCGTTATTTACAGGAATGCTTTCCACCATGAAATTCCAGAAGGAGCGGATGGAGGCAAGCGCCAGACACGGATTTACCAATGCCACGGACGCAGCGGATTATCTGGTCAATCATGGAGTGCCGTTTCGGGACGCCCATGGGATTGTGGGGCAGATTGTCCTGTACTGCATTGAAAAGAAAATTGCCATTGATGATATGTCTTTAGAGGAGCTGAGGGCCATCAGTCCTGTGTTTGAAGCGGATATTTTTGAAGCGGTTTCCATGAAAACCTGCGTGGAAAAGCGTCTGACCATCGGCGCGCCTGGGCAGGAGGCCATGAAGAAAGTCATTGCCATGGAAAAAGAATATCTGAGCAAAGACTGGAAAGCTACCATAAAGGACTGGGAGCAGGAGCTGCTGAAGCCTTTTTCCCGGAATTAGGAAGAATATACAGAAGTCCGGGAGATACTTTTGTAATTTTGTATAATATGCGGGATTGCTTTTTCCCTGCAAATGTATTAGGATATTTAACAGAGCGACAGTTGTGCGCAAGAAACGGACAATAAGAAAAGTGAGGAGATTATGAAATGAGTCAGAAATTAAAAGCAGGAATTCTCGGAGGAACTGGAATGGTGGGCCAGCGTTTTATTGCGCTGTTGGAAAATCATCCCTGGTTTGAAGTGACAACGATTGCAGCAAGCCCCCGTTCTGCAGGAAAGCGGTATGAGGATGCAGTGGGAGGACGCTGGAAGATGGACACCCCCATGCCGGAAGCGGTGAAGGAGCTGGTGGTAATGAATGTGAATGAAGTGGAAGCAGTGGCTTCCAAAGTGGATTTTGTATTCAGCGCCGTAGATATGTCCAAGGAAGAAATTAAGGCCATCGAGGAGGCATACGCTAAGACAGAAACTCCGGTGGTTTCCAATAACAGCGCCCACAGATGGACGCCGGATGTGCCCATGGTGGTGCCGGAAATCAATCCGGAGCATATGAAAGTCATTGATTTCCAGAAGAAGCGTCTGGGGACGGAACGGGGATTTGTGGCGGTAAAACCCAACTGTTCCATTCAGTCCTATGCCCCGGTACTGACGGCATGGAAAGAATTTGAGCCTTATGAGGTGGTGGCAACCACATACCAGGCAATTTCCGGCGCAGGAAAGACCTTCCAGGACTGGCCGGAGATGGAAGGAAATATCATTCCCTATATCGGCGGCGAGGAAGAGAAGTCAGAAAAAGAACCGCTCCGTATCTGGGGGGAAATCAAAGACGGCGTGATTGTTCCGGCCCAAAGCCCGGTGATTACCTGCCAGTGTATCCGTGTTCCGGTGTTAAACGGCCATACGGCGGCGGTATTTGTAAAGTTTAGGCAAAAGCCCACCAGGGAACAGCTGATTGAAAAGCTTAAAAATTTCCGCGGAAAACCCCAGGAATTGAAGCTGCCAAGCGCGCCGGAGCACTTCATTCAATACCTGGAGGAGGACAACCGTCCCCAGGTAACGGAGGATGTGGATTATGAACATGGCATGGGAATCAGCGTGGGCCGTCTCAGGGAAGATACTGTCTATGACTGGAAATTTGTAGGGCTTTCCCATAATACGGTCAGAGGCGCAGCAGGCGGAGCCGTACTCTGCGCAGAGCTGCTGAAAGCCCAGGGATATATCAGCGCAAAATAATGCGTATGGAGTTACAAAAAGAGCAGGAGGTTATAGGATAATGAAGAAGATGAAACAAAGACTGGCGGGACTGCTTCTTGCGGCAATGATGGCGGTCAGCCTGAGCGCATGTTCTTCCGGCGGGACTGCCCCTGTGCTGACGGTGGCAGGGAAGGAAGTGACTCTGGGAGATACCGGCGCAAGCGTATTTCCTCTGACAGAGTTTGAAATGGAAATTCCGGGAGAAGGAATTCCTCTTGATAAAATGCCGGGAAAAAGCTGGCTGTCCACATTTATGACTCTGAAAAAAGACAGCAGCTCCTATGCGTATCTGTATGTATACAATCCGGGGCGGGATGAGGTGCTGGCTACCTCGGCTACGATTTACAAGATTTCCTTTCACATGCATTCCGAGGATGAAGAAGCAAGCTACTGGGCAGAGGATAATGTGCTGATCAACGGCGTCAATTACTTCGGAATGGATGCAGAGGCAATCAAAGAGACAATGACAGAATATAAGGCGCTGTCAGAAGAAAGCGATTATCTGGCTTACAGAGACGGAAAATACGTCTATAGTTTTAATCTGGATGAGAGCGGAATTGTAGAAGAAATTGAAGTGGAGATGGACATTGACAAAAGCTACAGCTGATCCGCCGGGAAAATCTGCTGAGAAATCCCATTAAAAGAAGATAAAGAGGCTGTCGCATTAAGAAATACAACTACAAGATATAGTATAATTTCTATTTACAAATATTGTATCTTGTATGTTTACTTCTTAATGTGACGGCCTATTTTTATAATATATTTAAAAATTATTATATTTTCATTTAATTTTTAAGAAAATAATTGTGATTTGTGATTGCTGTGAAAGAATTAACGATTCTTGCATTCTTGGAAATTTGCGGTTAGAATGAAACATAAGGTTGATGGAACAGGGAGGATTTCCGTCAATCTGCACAAAAAATAATCAGGGAGAAGGAATATGAGCAGATTATCAGTAATATCTACGGACAAAGTAAATTCCACCACAGAGACATTGATGAAGGAATTTACACAGCGCATTATCGCAAATCCGCCTGGGGTCTGTCCGGTGGACATGCAGCTTGCATTTTTGAAAGTATGCCATGCCCAGACCTGCGGAAAATGTGTTCCCTGCCGGATTGGACTGGGCATTTTAGAAGAGCTTTTAGAAAGCGTTCTGAACAATACGGCAACCATGGAGACGCTTGGCTTGATTGAACACGCAGCAACCAATATCAAGAATTCTGCAGACTGTGCCATTGGATTTGAGTCCGCCCGCATGGTGCTGGCAGGATTGGAAGGATTTAAAGAGGATTATATTTCCCATGTGAGAGAGCATCAGTGTACGGGTACCTTTGAACAGCCGATTCCATGTGTGACTTTGTGCCCGGCAAATGTGGATATTCCGGGATATATTGCACTGGCAGGGGCCGGCCGCTGTGAGGATGCAGTGCGGCTGATCCGCAAGGACAATCCCTTCCCGACGGCATGCGCGCTGATTTGCGAGCACCCCTGTGAAAAGCGGTGCCGCAGAAATATGATAGATGATTCCATCAATATCCGGGGAATCAAGCATTACGTCATGGATCAGGCCAACGCAAAAGAGGTTCCGGTTCCCGCCTGCGCAGAATCCACCGGAAGAACAGTGGCAATTGTGGGCGGCGGGCCTTCCGGCCTTACAGCAGCATATTTCCTGCAGCTGATGGGGCACCAGACCACTGTATACGAAGAAAAATCACAGCTTGGCGGCATGCTGCGCTATGGAATTCCCAATTACCGATTCCCAAGGGAACGGCTGAAAGAGGATATTGACGCCATTCTTTCCACCGGAGTGGAAGTGAAGCTGAATGCGGCAGTGGGCACGGAGGAGTTGAAAACCATCAACGATACATACGATGCAGTATATATTGCAATTGGCGCCCATGCAGAAAAACGTCTGAATCTGGAAGGCGAGGACAGCGGAAATGTAATTTCAGCCGTGGAGATGCTTCGGGAAATCGGAGACGACAAATATCCGGATTTCACAGGAAAGCGGGTGATTGTGGTAGGCGGCGGCAATGTGGCAATGGACTGCGCAAGAACAGCCATCCGTTCCAATGCAAAAACAGTCAGCATTGTATACCGCAGACGGAAAGAAGATATGACAGCCCTTCCGGCGGAAGTAGAAGGAGCCATTGCAGAAGGAATTGAACTTCTCACCTTAAAGGCGCCCCTTCGGGTGGAAAAAGACGGTGAGGGCAATGCAGCCGCATTGTGGGTACAGCCTCAGATTATCGGCCAGGTAAGAGGCGGCCGTCCCTCTCCCAGAAAAGCAGATAAGACAGAGGAACGGTTAGAGTGCGACGTGATTCTGATGGCCGTGGGACAGGATATTATCACAGAGCCCTTTGCACAGGCCGGAATTGCCACAAAAGGCGGGAAAATTCTGGCGGATGCCTCCGGCGCTTCCAACCGTGTGGGCATGTATGCAGGCGGAGACTGCGTATCCGGGCCGGCAACGGTAATTAAAGCCATTGCAGCCGGAAAAGTGGCGGCGGCCAATATTGATGAATTTCTGGGATGCCATCATGAGATTTCAGTGGATGTGGAGATTCCAGAGCCGCTGTTAAATGATAAGATTCCCTGCGGACGGGTAAATCTGGGAGAGAAAGAATCCTGGGCCCGCAAAGATAATTTTGAAGGCATTGAATATACCATGAGCGACGAAGAGGCATATCAGGAAGCAAGCCGCTGCCTGCGGTGCGATCGCCATGGCTGCGGCGTATTGAGAGGAGGCAGACAGGACAAATGGTAAATTTAACAATTGATCACAAGCAGGTACAGGTGCCGGAGGGCACCACAATTTTAAAAGCTGCCGCCGCTGCCGGAATTGAGATTCCAACGCTCTGTTTTCTGAAAGATCTGAATGAAATCGGAGCCTGCCGCATCTGCTGTGTGGAGATAGAAGGCAAGGACACCCTGGTGGCAGCCTGCAATACTGCGGCAGAGGACGGAATGGTGGTATATACAAGCAGCCTGAAAGCCCACTATGCCCGCAGGATGAATCTGCAGATTATTCTGTCTCAGCATGATTTCCGCTGTGCGGCCTGTCAGCGGAACGGAAGCTGCGCGTTGCAGAAAATATGCGCGGATATGAACATCAACGATGTGCCTTTTGAGCAGTCCTATGAAGTTAGAGAATGGGATTTGAGTTTTCCACTGATCCGCAACGCAAGCAAATGCATCAAATGCATGCGCTGCGTGCAGATTTGCGACAAGGTGCAGTCTCTTGGGATCTGGGACATTGTAAATACAGGAAAACGAACCGGCGTTGGCGTTTCCAAAATGCGTACCATCACAGAAGCCGACTGCGCTCTGTGCGGACAGTGCATTACCCATTGCCCCACCGGAGCCCTTCGGGAACGGGACGATGTGCGTAAAGTCATGGACGCTGTCAACGATCCGGAAAAAATCGTTGTGGTGCAGATAGCCCCGGCGGTTCGGTCTGCCTGGGGCGAGGGTCTTGGCCTGCCGGAAAAAATGGCTACAGAGAAACGTATGGCAGCAGCGGCCCGGGCCCTTGGCATGGATTACGTGTTTGACACAAACTTCAGCGCTGATTTAACAATTATGGAGGAAGCCAATGAATTCCTGGAGCGGATGACCCACAGAGAAAAATACCAGTGGCCCATGTACACCTCCTGCTGTCCCGGATGGGTGCGTTTCTTAAAATCCCAGTACCCGGATATGACAGAGCAGCTGTCTACAGCCAAGTCGCCGCAGCAGATGTTCGGGGCGGTGGCAAAGACATATTTTGCAGAAAAAGTGCTGGATACAGATCCCGGTAAGATTTTCTGCGTGTCTATTATGCCCTGTACCGCCAAGAAAGCAGAGTGCGCTCTGCCGAATATCAATGATTCCGGCGCGGACAGAGATGTGGATGTGGTGCTTACCACCAGGGAATTTGACCGTATGTTAAGATCCGAGCTGATTTGTCCTGCAAATCTGGAAGAGGAAGAATTTGATTCTCCTCTGGGAACCGGTTCCGGCGCAGCCGTAATCTTCGGCGCTACAGGAGGCGTGATGGAGGCGGCCCTTCGGACGGCCTACTATGCACTGGAAAAAGAAAATCCCAAGCCTGATGCATTTAAAATGGTGCGCGGATTGGATGAAATTAAGGAAGTAACGGCAGAAATCGCAGGAATTCCCATCCGGGCGGCTGTAGTGCATGGACTGGGTAATACCAGAAAATTAATGGAACGGATCATCGCAGGAGAAGCAGAGTATGACTTTGTGGAGGTTATGGCGTGTCCCGGCGGCTGCGCCGGAGGCGGCGGACAGCCCATTACCGAAGGACGTGAAATGGCAGGAGAGCGGGGAAGCAAGCTCTATACGTTGGATAAGAAAAATCCGCTGCGGTTCTCCCATGAGAATCCTTCCGTCCGCGCCCTTTACAGCCAGTATTTAGAGAAACCGCTGTCCCATAAAGCCCACGAGCTTTTGCATACAGATCATTTGGGATGGGATATGCCCTCTAAAGTATAAGAGCTCCGCTGGTATCCAAATATAAATATTGTACTAAAATCCGAATAGTCTCTGCAGGGAAGAAAGAAGAACCCTATTGTCAAAGAAATTAAATCGTGATATGATACAGGGAGAAAAATGTCAGGAGAATTTTCAAAGAAACTCTGACACTGTAGCGACGAATTGATATTTTGATACACAGAAACTACCGGATTGCCCTTTTGGCCAAGTAAACAGTTATGGGTGTGTTGCGTGGAGGCGAAGTCCGCTGCCCGGTTTGTGTGTCAAAGGGCAATTCGGTAGTTTTGTCTGTATCTGAATATAAAAGGTTCGCTGCAGTACGAAAGCATAATCGAAAAATACGGGGGTTCATTATGGCAGGAAGGAAACAGGAGATACAATATTTGGAACAGATGTATCAAAAGAGCGGAAACCAGCTTTTGATACTCTATGGAAGAAAAGAAAACGGCGGCCGGCAGCTGGTGCGGGATTTCTGCAGAAATAAAAAATTCTTTTATTATTATGCGCCGGATATTTCTCCCCAGTATCAGAAACAGAGGATGCAGAAAGAAATCTCAGAACGGTATCAGGTGGCGGTTTCCGAGGCTTCCTACGATACGTTTTTTAAGCGGATCAAAAGCGGGGATGGCAGCAAGCTTGTGGTGGTGATAGATGAATTCCACCGGATTCAGAAGAAAGAACCGCAGTTTTTGGAAAGTATTTTGAAATTAAAGGGCAAGAAATTATATCCGGGGCCGGTAATGATACTTTTGTGCAGTTCTTCCATTCCCTGGACAGAGCAGGAACTGCCGCAGATTCTTGGGAATTCCATGAAGAAAGTAGACGGAATTACAAAGCTTAGGGAACTGGGATTTCTGGAGCTGGTGCGGCAGTTTCCCCATTACAGCGTGCGGGAAAGCGTGGAAGTGTACGGTGTCATCGGCGGTGTGCCGGAGTATATGAAAGGATGGGAGGATCAGCGGGATATCCGCTACAATATCTGCACCCATATCCTTTCAGAGCGGGGATTTCTGCGCAGGAAGGCAGAAGAGATTATCCGCAGCCAGTTGAGGGAGCTGTCCGTGTATCATACCATTCTGGAGGTTCTGGCTTCCGGCAGGCATAAATTAAACGATATCTACCAGGCCACGGGATTTTCCAGGGCGAAAATTAGTGTGTATCTGAAGAACCTTATGGAATTTGACGTGGTGGAAAAGGTTTATTCTTTTGAGACAGGCGGATGGCAGAATGCCCAGAAAGGACTGTATCAGATAAAAGATACATTTCTTAATTTCTGGTTTAAGTTTGTGTATCCCCATTTGTCAGAATTTTATCAGATGGAGCCGGAAGAATTCTACGATCGGTTTATTGCAGGAGAACTGGAAAGTTATCTGAAACGCTATTTTGTCAATGTATGCATGGAATATCTGGAATTACAGGATATGGTAGGCAGGCTGCCCTTAAAGATCCATAAGATGGGCACATGGATTGGAAAGAAAGGGCATATTGATATTATAGCCCAAAACAGCGTCCGGGAAAATCTCATCAGCCTTTGCAACTGGTCCGGGGGAGCTATGACTTTTACCATGTGCCAACAGTTGTTTCAAAGTATGGAGCAGGCAAAGATCACGGCCAATTACTACTATTTGTTCAGCGCCAGAGGGTTTGATGAGGAGCTGGTGAAGGTAGTGGAAGGGGACGACCGGATTCTGCTGGTGGATATGAACCGGATGTAAAACAGCGCAGAATTAGAAAGCAGGATAGGAATTTATGGCGAAAGCTTTATACATAGCAGAAAAACCAAGTGTGGCGCGGGAATTTGCCAAAGCATTAAAATTGGATTTAAAAAGTTATGACGGATATATGGAATCCGGGGAAGCCGTGATTACCTGGTGTGTAGGTCACTTGGTAACCATGAGTTATCCGGAGGTCTATGACGAAAAATATAAGAAATGGAGCCTTGCCACGCTGCCGTTTCTTCCGGAGGAATTCAAGTATGAAGTGATACCGGGAGTGAAAAAGCAGTACAAAATAGTGGCGGGGCTTTTGAACCGGAAGGATGTGGATACCATTTATGTGTGCACCGACTCCGGAAGAGAGGGAGAATACATTTACCGCCTGGTGGAGCAACAGGCCAAAGTCCGGGGAAAAATGCGGCGCAGGGTATGGATTGATTCCCAGACAGAAGAAGAGATTCTGCGGGGAATCCGGGAGGCAAAGGAATTGTCCGAATATGATAATCTCTGTGAATCCGCTTATCTGAGAGCCAAAGAAGATTATCTGATGGGCATTAATTTTTCCCGTCTGCTGACTCTGAAATACGGCAGCGCCATCTCCAATTTTCTGAGAACCAAATATACCGTAGTCAGCGTAGGTCGTGTGATGACCTGCGTCCAGGGAATGGTGGTGCGCAGGGAACGGGAGATTCGGGAGTTTGTGAAAACGCCTTTTTACCGGGTGATAAGCACACTGGAGCTTCGGGACAGAACCGTAGAAGGAGAGTGGCGGGCAGTTGAAGGCTCCGTATATTTTCAATCTCCCAGGCTGTATAAAGAAAATGGATTCAAAGAACGCAAAGATGCAGAAAAGTTAATTCAGGATTTGACCTTTGGAAAGAAACCGGGAGAGCTTACAGCGGTTATTTGCTCGTTAGAAAAGAAAAAAGAAAATAAGAATCCGCCTCTTTTATATAATCTGGCAGAGCTGCAGAATGACTGCTCCAGGCTGTTTAAAATCAGTCCGGATCAGACGCTGCAGGTTGTGCAGGAATTATATGAGAAGAAGCTGGTCACTTATCCGAGAACAGACGCCAGAGTCCTGTCAACGGCTGTGACAAAAGAAATTCATAAAAATATCGGAGGACTTAAAAATATCCCTTCTGTCAAGGCATTTGCCGAAGAAATTTTGGAAAGTGGGACTTATAAAAAGATTGGAAAGTCCCGTTATGTCAATGATAAGCAGATTACCGATCACTATGCCATCATTCCCACCGGCCAGGGATTTTCCGCCATTGCCGCCCTGAACAAAACGGCGCTGCATGTGTATGAGACGATTGTGCGGCGGTTTCTGGGAATCTTTTTCCCGCCGGCGGTTTACCGGAAAATCAATCTGGTAACCAGTATGAAAACAGCCGGTTCCCAGGAACATGCAGCCGGTTCCCAGGAACATGCAGCCGGTTCCCAGGAACATGCAGCCGATGTTCCAAAAGGGGGCGCAAAGGAAAGCGCTGAAAAAGCAGAGAAGTTTTTTGCTTCATTTAAAGTGCTGGAGGACCCTGGTTACCTGAAGGTGATGAATTATTCCTTTCAGAAGAAAAAATCAGCAGAGCAGCCGGAGGCAAAAGAATCGGAATCCAACAGTTCCGGAGCCGGAGAAACTTCCTGCGACAGAACATTAATGGAAGCGCTGTCTGCACTGAAAAAGGGCATGCAGCTTCCGGTAAAGGAGCTGAATATCAAGGAGGGCGAAACCTCTCCCCCCAAACGCTATAATTCCGGCTCCATGATTCTGGCCATGGAAAATGCCGGCCAGTTGATTGAAGATGAAGAGCTGCGGGCGCAAATCAAGGGAAGCGGAATCGGCACCAGCGCAACCAGGGCGGAGATTCTGAAAAAACTGGTGAACAATAAATATCTTGCCCTGAATAAAAAGACCCAGGTAATCACGCCTACGTTGCTGGGCGAGATGATTTATGACGTGGTAAACGCTTCCATTCGGTCTTTGTTAAATCCAGAATTAACTGCAAGTTGGGAAAAAGGGCTTACCTATGTGGCGGAAGGAAGCATCACCCCTCAGGAATATATGGTCAAACTGGAGCATTTTGTAAGAAGCCGCACCAGCGGCGTACTGGGTCTGAATAATCAGTATGCCCTGCGGGAATATTTTCTGCATGCTTCGTCTTATTATAAAGATAATAAGGAAAAAGCAAAAACAAAAAAGCAGCCGTCTAAAACTCAGTAATTGTTCAAAGAGTTTTATCATATTTTAAGAAAAGAGGAAAACAAAATGGAAACATGTAAAATCAGCAGCTTATACACATTGTCAGAGACTATTGCAGAAGAATTATTTCAGGATTTAACTTATCCCTGGGAAGCGCTGCCCAAGATCAGCCAGTTTATCTGTGAACTGGGAGCAAAGCTGGATTCAGAAACATACGAAAAAAAGGGAGAACACGTCTGGATTGCCAGATCTGCCAAAGTAGCCCCCACCGCCAGTATCAACGGCCCTGTCATTATTGACGAAGAAGCAGAAGTGCGCCACTGCGCTTTTATCCGGGGAAACGCCATTGTAGGCAAGGGAGCGGTTGTGGGCAATTCCACGGAATTGAAAAATGTGGTGCTGTTCAATAAAGTACAGGTTCCCCATTACAATTATGTGGGGGATTCCATTCTGGGCTTTAAGTCCCATATGGGAGCCGGTTCTATTACATCCAATGTAAAGTCCGATAAAACATTGGTGGCAGTAAAAGGAGAAGAAGAGATTGCCACCGGCCTGAAAAAATTCGGCGCAATGCTGGGAGATGAAGTGGAAGTGGGCTGCAACAGCGTGCTGAACCCGGGAACCGTAATCGGGAAATGCAGCAATATTTATCCCCTTTCCATGGTGCGGGGAGTTGTTCCCGCCGACTCCATCTACAAGAAGAAAAATGACATAGTAAAAAAGGTATAAAGTTGACAAAAAAAGCCATATGAACTATTGTATTACATAAAATACAGGAAATCATATGGTTTTTTGCCGGGCAGCTGCCAGAAATTTTTTGGAAGGAACGGCCCTTTGGCAGACAGTAAAGGAGAGTGGCATATGTTAGAAATTCAGAACTTGACAAAAAGATACGGGCATTACCTGGCCGTGGATCATGTAAGCTTTACGGTTCCCGGGGGCCAGGTGGGAATTCTGCTTGGGCCGAACGGCGCCGGAAAATCCACAATTATCAAAAGCATTGCAGGTCTTTTGCGCTATGAAGGAGGCGTGGGCATTGAACAGATGCCGGCAAAGACACTGGAAGCCAAACGGGTGTTTGCTTATGTGCCGGAAATTCCGGCTATGTTTGACGCATTGACGGTGCGGGAGCATATCGAATATGTGCGGCGGGCCTATAATTCACCCATTACCGAGGAAGAAGTGGAACAGCTTCTGACCCGTTTTGAACTGGAGGATAAACAGAAAAAATTAGGAAACGAGCTTTCCAAGGGAATGATGCAGAAAGTGAGCATTTGCTGCGCCCTTGCCATTCAGCCTAAGGTAATTCTTCTGGATGAGCCTATGGTGGGACTGGACCCGGCGGCCATTAAAGAATTGAAAGAAGTGGTGCTGGAGCTGAAAGAACGGGGAGTCACTGTATTAATCAGCACCCACATGCTGGAAATGGTGAAAGAGCTGTGGGATGTAATGTTTATTATGGAACAGGGAAAAATCGTAGGGACATTTACCAGAGAGCAGGCAGAAGATACGGATATTGAAGAACTGTTCTTCCGGATTACAGGAGGCGGTGAATCAGAATGAAAGGGTTAATTTATCTGTATCAGAGGACAATTGCCAACCGGATTAAAAAAGCGCTGAAGCGTCCGGTTACCTATATCATGGGAATTTTTGTCTTGTTTTATATTGTGATGGTTTACAACAGTTTTAATATGATGATTGAGGATGGCAGTTTTAATTCCCCAGACAATCTGGTGACGATTTTGTCCATAACGATATTCTGGCTGTTTCCGGCGAATCTGATAAGCTATGCCAGGCGCAGGGGCCTGCTGTTTCGCCCCAGTGAAGTGCATTTTGTATTTTCCTCACCGGTAAGTCCCAAAATGGTTCTGATGTTTGCAGGGGTAAAATCTTTTTCCATAAATATTATTTTAGGATTTGTGATAGTTGCCGCCGGCCTGATGTGGTTTGAGGCGGGCATCGGGCAGGTATTGGTCTATTTTCTGTTTTTTGTGGTGTTTGAAAGCATTCTGGAAGCGTCCGCCATTATTTTCTGTTACGGCAATGAAAGATTGTCCGAGAAATTTTTTAAGAGCCTGGTGGCGGCTATGTATCTGTTTATGGGAGTGATTCTGGCAATCGCCGTATATCTGATGATTACCCGGGAGCCCTCCTTTGGGCTTTTGCAGGAATTTTTTGCCATGCCGGTGATTCAGATGGTTCCGGTGGTGGGATGGAATGTCGCGGTGACCAGGCTGATTTTCCTGGGAGCGGATACGGTGAATGTGATCGGCATGACGCTGTTTCTGGTTTCCACGCTTCTGATGTTTCTGGCGGCCTGGCGGATGACATGCACAGGGGAGTACTATGAGGATGCCATGAAATTTGCAGACGAATACCAGACCAGAAGAGAGAAGCAGAAAAAAGGCGTTGCCTCTGTTCCCTGGCTGGAGAAACGCAGGAAGTTCAAACAGGCGTCTGTGGAATACAAAGGTTCCTATGCCAAAGCAATTTATTTCCGGCAGATGTTGGAATACAAGAAGAACCCCACGTTTATCTTTGGCTGGAATACATTGCTGTGTCTGGGTCTTGGAATTCTGATTGGGGCCATCGGTTATTTTAACGATGCAGTCCGCGAATTAGGGCCGGGCAAAGTATTTATTATCCCCGGAGTGGCCAGCTACGTGACGTTTATTTTCAGTGGGTATGCCACCAAATGGTCCAAGGAACTGGAAAATCCCTACACCTATCTGATTCCGGACACCCCTTTGAAAAAAATGTGGTATGCCACAAAAATCGAACATTTTCGGGCAATTGCAGACGGGATTCTCATTACTCTGCCGGGGGCGGTGATATTTGGAATCGGCCCGGCGCTTACAGCCCTTACCGTTCTTTTGTATGTCTGCCTGCAGGCAAACCGCCTGTATTACGGGATGCTGTCAGACGCTCTGATTGGAAATATTCTGGGCAGCGCCGGGCGCAACCTTGTAAAAGTGCTGTTTCAGGGGCTTGCCATGGTGATTGCCATGATTGCGGCCATTGCGGCCGGAATACTGATTTCCGTAGAGGCCGGATTTGCCGCAATGATTGTGGTGATGGGGCTTTTGACCTTTGCCGGGGCTGCGGCGGCTTCCGTTTCATTTACAAGAATGGAAGTACTGGATTAAAGACGGCAGATTTTGGTGAAAAATTCTGTGGAAAACACTGGACTAATTCGTCAAAATATGGTTAAATATGGATAAGAATGTTAAATACATAACAATGTTTTAACATGTGAAGCATGCGTCATCGGAACTGCCGTAAAACAGGGCCGTGGCCATCAAATAATGTATACATTGAAAGGAGTCTTAAAATGATTTACACGAAGGAAGTCGAAAACATGTGTCCGGTAGCCAAGGGCGCAAAACATGAACCAGCTCCCATTCCAGAAGAAGGAAAATGGGTGCATTCCAAGAAAATTGAGGACATTTCCGGTTTTACCCATGGAATAGGCTGGTGTGCTCCCCAGCAGGGCGCATGTAAGCTCTCACTGAATGTAAAAAACGGCGTGATTGAAGAAGCTTTGGTAGAAACCATTGGATGCTCCGGCATGACTCATTCTGCAGCTATGGCAGCAGAGATTCTGCAGGGAAAGACGATTCTTGAAGCATTGAATACAGACCTTGTCTGCGATGCAATTAACACAGCCATGAGAGAGCTGTTTCTGCAGATTGTATATGGACGTACCCAGAGTGCATTTTCCGATGACGGACTTGCAGTTGGCGCTGGTCTGGAAGATTTGGGAAAAGGACTTCGTTCTCAGGTTGGTACGATGTATGCAACAAAGGAAAAAGGCGTTCGCTATCTTGAAATGGCAGAAGGTTACGTAACCGGCATTGCTTTGGATGCTGACAATGAAGTAATCGGATATCAGTTTGTAAGCCTTGGCAAAATGACCGACTTTATCAAAAAAGGTGATGATCCTAACACCGCATGGGAGAAAGCAAAAGGCCAGTATGGGCGTGTAGCAGACGCAGCTAAGATTATCGACCCGCGGGCAGAATAGTCCGGGGAAAGCAGGCAGGCCGATTTTCATACAGTAGAACTGTAAAAGAGAGGCCTTTTGGGAAAGGGGAGCTGCCCCAGGCAGTTTTGAATCCGTACCGGCTGCTTAGAGTTAAGTACCGTTGTCAAAAAGATAGGAGGACATTTCAAATGGCTTTATTTGAATCATATGAAAGAAGAATTGACCAGATCAATTCTGTTTTAAATAACTATGGAATCAGCTCCGTGGAAGAAGCTGAGAAAATCACCAAAGACGCTGGACTTGATGTGTATGAGCAGGTTAAGAAGATCCAGCCAATCTGTTTTGAAAACGCATGCTGGGCATACACCGTAGGCGCAGCAATTGCAATCAAAAAAGGCGCAAAGAGAGCAGCAGACGCAGCAGCTGCAATCGGCGAGGGCCTTCAGGCATTCTGTATTCCGGGTTCTGTTGCAGACCACAGAAAAGTAGGTCTGGGACATGGAAACCTGGGCAAGATGTTACTGGAAGAAGAGACAGAATGTTTCTGTTTCCTGGCAGGCCATGAATCTTTCGCAGCAGCAGAAGGCGCAATCGGAATCGCTGAGAAGGCAAACAAGGTACGTCAGAAACCGCTTCGCGTTATCTTAAACGGCCTTGGAAAAGATGCAGCGCAGATTATCTCCCGTATCAACGGCTTTACTTTCGTTGAGACAAAGTATGACTATAAAGACGCATCTTTGAATGTAGTTTATGAAAAACCATATTCCGACGGACTCCGCGCAACTGTAAAATGCTACGGCGCAGACGACGTGCAGGAAGGCGTTGCAATTATGCATCACGAAAATGTTGGCGTTTCCATTACCGGTAACTCCACCAATCCTACCCGTTTCCAGCATCCGGTAGCAGGTACATATAAGAAAGAATGCAATGAGCAGGGCAAGAAATACTTCTCCGTTGCATCCGGCGGCGGTACAGGACGTACCCTTCATCCGGACAACATGGCAGCAGGCCCGGCTTCTTACGGCATGACAGACACCATGGGACGTATGCACTCTGACGCACAGTTCGCAGGTTCTTCTTCCGTACCGGCTCATGTGGAAATGATGGGATTAATCGGAATGGGCAATAACCCGATGGTTGGAGCTACTGTTGCAGTTGCAGTTTCCATTGAAGAAGCAGCAAAGGCTGGTAAGTTCTAAGATATAGCATATTTTCAAGGGTTTCCGTTGATGTCAGCTGTCAGCGGAAGCCCTTAATTTTTGCCGCGTAGCACACAAGTAACACACAGATAGCGCACAAAATAAAAGTATAAGAAAGACCGTTACCCAAAGTATGAGAGTATAAGCAAAGGCAGGGCGTTGATGATTCCCTGCCTTGTGTGTATCATATATTAAAGTGCCAGCTTGTATAATGCTAACTGATTAAGACTTACCCCCTCTTTTTCTGCTTCAATGGCTAATCTTTGATGCAAAGATTTTGGAAGCCTTACAACAAACTTACCGCTGTAATTGTTTGGTGTTTCTGGAATTGGTATAGAGAGATTGTTTTCTATTTTTGTTTCGATATATCCTTCCATTGCTTCATTAAGGCTTTCATACAATTCTTCAAGTGTATCACTGGTGCTTTGGCATCCGTCAAGTTCCAAAATTCTGCCATAGAAATAGTGTCCGCTTTCATCGTTCAATTCCTGTACTAATCTTGTATAGGGCAATTTCATATAATCTTTAACTTCCATGCTTTCCTGCTCCTTTCCGCTTGTTATGCTATGCCAGGATAAGGGGATTATTCCCCGATCCTATTCAGAACATCTAGGATATAAGCCTTTTTTAATGGATTTTCTTGTTTTATTGTTATCAAATCCCCAGTTTCTTTATTCAGATAATGCTTATGGCTTCCTTTTTGCCTTGCTGGAATATAGCCGTATGCTGCTAAAACTTTGTCTATTTCTTCTGGCCGCATTCCATTTGGCTGTTGCTTCATTTTTTCAATTAGTTTTTTTACGTTTGGCACTGTGATTATCTCCTTTCTTATATTATAGTATCATATATAGTACTATGTGTCAATGTCGAAATAAAGTATTGTTTCTATGCCTAAAATGAAAAAGTAAATTCCACTTCCGTATTCCTTTGTGGAATTTATTTTAGGGATTGAATTCCACCATCTTTTTTTCTTGCCAATCGGTATATTTTGTAATACAATTTTCTTTAGGAAGTTCAATGATTCAGCGAACTGCTGCAAAAGATACGGAAAGGTACACAGAATGAAGGAAACCATAAAAAAATATCTGCCTGTGCTGCAGGTTTTGTTATTTGTGTTTATGCTCATATTTTTGTTTTTTTATTTTAAGAATAAGGACAAGGTTGAGGTGCAGGAAGCAGAAACGGAGGACAGCGGGCAGACCGAGGAGAAAAGTTTGTATGCGGGTACTGCAAGATGGCTGGGGAACAGCCTCAATGAACTGGATGAGATGGAAAATATTCAGCCTGTTGTAATTCAGGAGGAAATGATTCATTCGTTCCTGCAGGGGCCCAGATCCTGGGGCGAAGGCATTCCCTGGTCCGGAGAGTGGTGTAAATTTGAAGTGGAAGGCAATCCCTTCGGCGGTTTTGGATGCGGTCTGTGCTGTATGGCAAATGTTTACAACACCCTGTCCCCCTATGAGGTGTCTCCCTGGGATATGTTTGAACATGCGCGAATTTCTTCTGATTATACGCCAGGCGGAGAATACGGGGCCATAGACTGGGAAGAAATGCGCTGTACGCTGAGAGTCTGCGGCATCAGCAGCGAACTGCACAGAAAACCAGGGACCTATGAAGAGTTTCAGCAGCAGATCAGAAATGCCAAATCGGCCATTGTTCTGGTCAGCAGCGGGAATGATGATTCCTTCTGGACCAGTACGCCGGGGCATTATGTCAATATCTGGCTGTACCAGGAGGATGGCACCGTATTTCTGGCAGAGCCGGGAAATCCTGAAAATAACCGTTCCCGGATACCTCTGCGCTATGTCTATGATGCATTGAAAACAGTCAGCAGGTTTCAATATCTGTTGGTGAAAGACTATGTCCATGAGGACAACCGGTGGCGGGCAAACGGCATTGATGAAAACTGGAACCGCCCCTGAAATCAGCCCTGGGGCAAGCCGGGGACTAGTACAGCGAATATTAAGTAACTGACACCTTGACTTGTCTGATTGTTCATCTGCGGCGTTGTCGTCAATCGACGTAGCCACCGCTACGCCTTCATTCCT
>NZ_JBQIOP010000063.1:0-19128 GCF_056822245.1 Petralouisia sp.
GATGGATGGAGCTGACTGTCACTAATCGGTCGAGGGCTTGACCAGGAAGAAGAAGGTGGATGGATTGTCTGGCTGTATGGATTTTTGAAGGTATATGAAAATATCATATAATCCTCGATAGCTCAATGGTAGTGCAACGTTATGGTCGCACACCGAAGAAAATAGAATAATCCTCGATAGCTCAATGGTAGAGCACACGGCTGTTAACCGTGGGGTTGTTGGTTCGAGCCCAACTCGGGGAGTTTGAAAAAGCCCGTAAACATCAGCGTTTGTGGGTTTTCTTTGTTTAAATGTCAAGCCTTGAAAGAGGCACAATAGATCGCATGGCTGCAAAAACAGGCATGTGAGTGTTAACCGAAAAATGAACCGGGATCGCGCTGCATTTCGTATTCCGGCTGTAACTGCCTGATAGTAAACAATACTTTTACTGTCAGGCTTTTTCGTATTCATCTTTTGCAAGGATATTTAGATGTTGTATTGTTTGAGGGAGGATAAATACATGGTTCATTTGCGTTTTATTTTAGATAGTAAATATATGAAAAAGGTGGTAAAATACTTAAAATAGATACGAAAGCTGAGGTAGACCTATGAGAAATAAACAGCATATTTTAGCAGATGATGAGATTGTTGATATTCTTATAAATTATGTTGATGAAAGTATATATGATTATGCTGTAATGATTGATGGTGAATGGGGATGTGGAAAGACTTATTTTATCAAAAAGCGTTTATATACTGAGTTGGAAAAACATGAAAAAGAAAAAGCCCAAAATCAAGAGGGGTATAAACCAAAAGGAATTATATATTTATCCTTATATGGAGTGAAATCATTAGAAGAAGTTTCTAAACAAATATTGATGGAGTCGTATTTTGTAAAATCAGGAAATGCAAAGGGAATAATTAGAAAGGGGACAGAGATAACTGGAAAAATGTTGCCAGTATTATTTGATATAATAAAAACCAAAACAGGATTAGAATTAGAAGCTGAAAATGTCTCAAATGCGGCAGGGGGCTTTTTTTCGGTAAAAGACAGCATTCTGATTTTTGATGATTTAGAAAGATGTAATTGTCCTGTAAATGAAGTATTAGGATATATCAACACTTACGTCGAACATGAAGGGATGAAAGTAATCATTATTGCCAATCAAAAAGAGATAGGGAAAAATGCTTATTTAACAAATCAGGAATTAAAATATTTGGTTGCAGCTAATGAAAAAATAAATTTTGATGAAAATATAGAAAGGAAGTCTAATTTTTTTACTCAATCCAATGAGGAAGAGAAAATAAAAGAAAATGCAGTAGCAATTAGTACAATAAAAGATCGAATCAATAAATTATTTGGTCAAGACGTGCAGTATGAAAAGGTTAAGGAAAAGTTGGTAGGAGTTACAATATATTATTATCCTGTTTTACAGGATGTTTTTACTAAACTTATTAGGAGTAAAGAGATTGATGACAGACTACAATCACTTCTATTAGAGAAACTTTCTTTTTATGAAGATTATATGGTTAAGGAAGAACATCCAAATTTACGCACATTTCAATTTTATCTTTCGAAAGTAAGAGAACTATATAATGAAATTAGTAAATTAGATGGTGTCGGACAAGAGCCGTTTCTTAAGTATATTATTCAGTATAGTTTTAAAGTGTGTGTTTGCTATAAAAATAATACATTGAAACAAACTTGGGAAGGAAACGAGGAATATGGTTTTAAAGCTATTGGTAAAACAGATATTTTTGGAAATGAGTTAGCTTTTAGATTTGTTGATGAATTTGTAACTAAGAGCATTTTAGAAGAAGAAAAAATAAAAAGAATGCTAGAGGTGTATGAGGATGAATATATAAAGAAAAGAGAGGAAGAAGTAGATGTCCTTAGAGATTTAGAATCAGGATGGTATGTGTCGGATGATAATACTGTAGCAGAAAAAATAAAAAGAATAATTGAGGCTTTGAATCAGGATAAATATGAGATAAAGGAATATCCAAGAATAATTGGGTTATTTATAGAGCTGGAGTACGCGGGTTTTTCAAATAAGATTGTTAGCGATATGCTTATCGCCATGAAAAAAAGTATAAAAAATTTAAAGAAACGTGTGAATATTGGTGTAGAGTATAGCATGTTAAAAGAAGGTGAAAAAAGGGAGCGGTGTAAAGAGATTTTGGCAGATATCCAAAATGAAATAGATCAACAATTTCAAATACATCTTTCAGATACAATGGAATCTTATCTGGAAAAGGAAGATAGCTGGGCAGAAAGTTTACATGATTATGTAAGGAAGAATAGAATGGAAATCAGTAATACAGACGGTTTTTTGTCACAATTTGAAATATTTCAGTTAGTAGAAAAGATTAGTAAATCTATGTCTTATGATATACATGCTTTTAGAGGATGTATATTGGGATTATATGTCCAGACTTCTATGGGAGATGCATTAAAACTTGAGTATGATAAAGTTGTGGCATTGAAAGAGGAAGTAGAAAAAATAGACCAATCCCACTTTGATAACATAAAGAAAATGCAGATAGGATATTTAATTTTAAATCTTCAAAGTGCTATTGAAGTGTATGATGGATATGAGAGATAAAATAGAATAATAAAATAATGGGGTAAAGAAAAGACGGTATTGCTAGGATTCCTTTCAAACAGTTTTGAGAAAAACAATAAATTATGGGAACGCAATGTTAAACATATGTCTTTTAATCAAGAAATGAACCGGGATCGCGCTGCATTTCGTATTCTGGCTGTAACTGCCTGATAGTAAACAATACTTTTACTGTCGGGCTTTTTTTGTTGCCATTTTTTAGCCACGGTATAATGCTGTGGCTTTTTTTGATGGATGGGATCAGGAGGGATTCTTATGGAATTTACGGAAATGGAAAAACGGATGCTGTACCAGACCGAGGGAAGTGAGCGGTATGCCGTCCTGCAGGAAATGTCTATGGCCTCACGGTATGCCGGGGACCCGGCCAGACGGAAGGCTGCAAAAAGCCTCCTGGAGAAACTGCGCCCCCTGACGGATGCAGAGTGTATGGAGGCCGTACATGACATTCGGAGGAACTACCGGCTGCCCCAGGAGGGGCGGACCATTGGCGAGCTGCTGGCCCAGGCCAGGCAGAGATCCGGCGCCGAACAGCTTAAGGGGCATGACATCATGGGATTGGAACGCTTCGACCCGGAGGTGCGTCACATGGTTATATTTGATGTGCTTTCAGGTGATTCTACCGTGGGCGACAAAGGGGACCGGATGCGCCTGTTCCTTACGGACACCGGGTATGAGAAATTCAGGGACCGGCAGGAAAAGGGAGAGCTCAGGATACAGAACCATGCGAAGGTTGCACCGGGCAGTCATCTGCACTATGACCGCAGGGACCGTGTCTTGTAGCCAGGAGGGAAGGAAAGGAGGTTTTTGTTATGGCTGTATTCCGGGTAGAAAAAACAAAAGACTTCACGGTCATGTGCAACCATCACCTGCGCAATGTGAAGCTCTCCCTGAAAGCGAAAGGCCTGCTGTCCCTCATGCTGTCTCTGCCGGAGGATTGGGACTATACCACCAAAGGGCTTGCCTGTATCTGCAGGGACGGGGTGGATTCCATTGCCAGCGCGTTAAAGGAGCTGGAGAAGCACGGGTATCTCACCAGGCAGAGGGTCCGTTTTGACAACGGCCGGCTGGGGGATATTGAGTACACGATACATGAAAAGCCGGTAAGCCAGGAAACATCGGAGGTCCCGCCTAAACGGGAAAATCCAGGACAGGCAAATCCAAGACAGGCAAATCCAAGACAGGAAAAACCTGGACAGGGGAAACCTGCACAGGGAAATCCCCCACAATTAAATACTGATCCATTAAACACGGAGAGATCAAAAACGGATAGATTAAATACACATCAATCAATCCATCCGGCAGAGCCGGAGGCGGCAGGGCGCCCGGATGGGATGGATAGGATAGAGCTTGTGAACGCATACCGTGAGATTATCCGTGCAAATGTGGAGTACGGCTTTCTGGTACAGCGGTATGGAGCGCAGCGGATGGATGAAACGGTGGAGCTCATGCTTGAAGTGGTCCTTTCAAAACGCCCTTTCATCCGCATCGCAGGAGACGATTTCCCCAGGGAGGTTGTAAAGAGCCGGTTCCTAAAGATCAATTCCGGCCATTTGGAGTATGTCTTTGACTGCATTGACAAGAACACCACGAAGGTAGGGAACATCAAGGCTTACCTGCTTGCGGCCCTGTATAACGCCCTGGCAACGATGGACAGCTATTACCGGGCCGAAGTCAACCATGACCTGTACGGCATGTGAGCATGGGAAGGGATGTCCCTGAAACAATTCAGGAAAGGAGGCGGGGCACAATGAGGAAAGAAGTGCCTGGGCCATGCCGGGCGTAACGAAAGAGCAGATCCAGGAGGCAAGGGAGGCGGATCTGTTCCGTTACCTGCAATTCCATGAGCCGGGAGTTTTAAAGAAGGACGGGCCGAACTACCGGCATAAGGAGCATGACAGCCTGGTCTATGTCACCGGGAAGGGATACTGGTACTGGAACAGCCGGGGACGGAGTATCAATGCTTTGGATTATCTGGTGGAGATCCGGGGCTACGGCCTGGTGGATGCGGTGAACACGCTGACGGACGGAAGGGGCCGGCAGACGGAAAGCCGCCGGAGCGCGCCGGCAAAAAGCCCTGTGCAGAGGGAGCCGGAGAAAAGGCCCTTTTCCCTTCCCTGGGCGAAGCGGTGCGCCACCTTTGCGGTATCATACCTGCAGAGACGGGGGATCAGCAGCCGGATAATCAGCCGCTGCTTCCGGTTGGGGCTTCTGTATGAGGCAAGGCACAGGGACGAAGCGGTCTGTGTGTTCGTGGGAAAGGATGACGGGGGAAAGGCGAGGTTTGCCTGTATGCGGGGCATTGGGACCAGCCTGAAAAAAGATGTGGCCGGCAGCGATAAAAAATTCAGCTTCTGCTACCCGCCGGATAGTCCGGGCAGCCGTCAGCTCGCCGTATTCGAGGCGCCCATTGACGCCCTTTCCCATGCCGCGCTGCAGGAGCTGGAGGGATGGAGATGGAACGGCTGGCGCCTGTCCCTGGGCGGGACCTCCCATGTGGCGCTGACTGCTTTCCTGGAACGCCACCCGGAGATCCGGCGCGTTACCCTGTACATGGACAATGACCTTGCCGGCCTTGTCAACGCCAGGAAGATACGGGACATGTTGAAACAGGACCGGCGCTTCCGGCATATCCGGGTCGGCGTCAACCCGCCCCGGACGGGAAAGGATTACAACGAAAAGCTGCTCTGCCTTAGGGAACAGGGTACGGACTGCCAACAACAAAGCCGCCATAGACAGGCGGCAATTTCTATTTAAGGAGGAATCCAGATAATGATGAAAACCGAAAATACCGTTTTACAGATGATCGCCGGGGCTGCCAGGTGCCCGGAGTACGGGCCGGACATGGTAAAGGCCCTGATGGAGAAGCTGGACATGAACGAGAGGGCCTTCGCCCTCCTGATGAACGTGGCCCCTTCCACCATCCGGCTCTGGACCAGCGGCGCGGCACAGCCCAGCGGCACGGCCAGGCGGCTCATGCAGATCTACGAGGCCGGGCCGGAGATCGTGGGGAAGATCGCAGGGGAGCCTTCGGCAGAGGGGAGGGATTCTTAAATGGCAGGCATGGAACAGACGGCAGTGCCGGAACAGCCCATTTCAGAAAATGGGCCGGTGCAGGAGCTCCTTGCCCTGCTGAAAGAAAACAATCCGGCCGGCTATCAGGAGTTTTCAAAGCTGATCGAATCCGTGTCGCTCATGGAGAGCCGCCTTGCCGTGGCGGTGGGGGAACTGGAGGCCATGCGGGGGGATCTGCAGAAGATGCAGAACCATTCCCTGAAAGCGGCCCTCCAAAATGCCTGTAGGTCTATGGAGGCCAACATTTCCTCGATGCAGCAGCGTCTGGATGAAGTGAAGGAAAAGATTGTCGAGGGGTGCAAAAACGTGCTTGCGGACTTTAAGGAGCGTGGCACCGTGGCCCTAAACGGGATAGCCCGCTTTCTACATTTGAGGCCGGCATTGGAGGCAGTCCGGCAGAGCGCGGAATATAACCAGAAGGAAAACAGCCAGTCTATGGCAAAGATCGACGCTTTCGTGTCCGAGTACCATGAGACCGGGAAACACCTGAAAAATATGCGCCTGGCGCTGATGGGGAAGGAACCGGTGCAGGAGGCCAGAAGCGCCGGACGGATTGCGGCGTGCGTCAAAGCGCCTTACCGTGCCAGCCGCGCATGTATGGGGGCAATGGAGAAGGGGGCGCTAAAGGCAATGGACGCATTGGACCGGCTGGAGAAGGCGGCAGAGCGCCGGCCCTCTGTCTTAAAGGCCATGAAGGAGCAGGCGCCAAAAGCGGAGCCGGCAAAGGAAAGGCAGGCGCCTTCCCAGGACAAGGGCAGCCGGTGACAAGAACGGTATGAAGGGAGGAAATGAAATTGAAAGAGGAACCGCTTCCGCAGATCCACTTAGTCCGTGATACGGATTTAGGCGTATTTGCCTATGAGCTTCATATTCTGGCCGGTGATTTTCTGCGGGAAAGTGAATTCAACCTGCGTTCACTGGCAGCCAGCACAGGGCCGTACTCTATCGCGATAATGGGAAAAAATCATATGTGGCTTTCCGATGCCGTATTTGCGTACTGCGCCACAGGAAATCTGCACCAGATGATCTTCACGACGGAATACATCGGGGCAAGGGCTTTTCTGTTCCATACGGACCGAAAGGAGGACGGCCATCTATTTGGCGATGTCCTGATGATGGATCTGGACACTCTGCGGCAGGATGTGAGGCATAATGCCCTCTATCCCGGCGGCGTCGATATTGAGCAGAAGGATGGCCTGGCGGCAACGGTCAGACTTGAAAAATGGCACTCAATGGAGCTGTACGAAAAGGACGCATTGAAAAGCTAGGGATTTTCCTATGCCCCGGAGTCGTTGGCGGAATGGCAGCGCTGCTATTCGGCGCTATTCAGCAAATGGAGGGAGCAGGCATTTTCCTATATGCCCCAGGATCTGGAGGAATGTCTGAACGTGGGATATATGGAGGCGGCGCAGAACCCGGATATGGATATGTACCGCATACCGCTGGGAACAGCCAGGCAGATGCTTCTCTATGATGAAGCGCCCGTCTACCGCCTTCTTTCCTCCGGCCCGGAAAAGATACCCCCTATCGCGGCAGTAACAACGGGCCTATGGTACGAGCGTTACCGGGAATTTGCTGTTGCCCCGGAAGATTTAGGCGTGCTGGACCGGCTGGTCCGCAGGGAAACGGACCGGCTCATGGGAACACACACGCAGCTTAATAAAACACAGGAACGCCGCCCTTCCCCGGAGCGGTGACCTTTTATGACAGACTGGAGGTGGTAATGATTGGCGGATAACATGCAGCATGAAGATTTCGGGGAAAAGATCGGCGGTGCAAAAAAAGACTTGTGGAAGGACCGGGGGCTCAACGTGAACGATCTGGACGCCATGAACGAACGTGAGGCCGAGAAATTCGTAAAAAAGGATAATATCTGGAAGAAACCGGATTATACGGCCATGCTTGATGACGGGATTCCCCTTGGAGTGGTCTATTTTATCAAAAAGGCCAGGGACGGGCTGAACGCCTCCCCGCAGTATTACCGCAGGGATGATACGCCGGAGAAGCGCCTTGCAAGGCAGAAGGAATATATCCGGACGGTACGGGAGCTGCAGGGCGCGGTCTCGGAGGTACGCACCGTGGAGGATGCCATGAAAGCCTATGACCGCTTCTTTGTGGAAAACGGGTATCTGGAGCAGGTGCAGGGCTGGGGCAGCGGCATCCATTACCAGGCGATGGAGAAGGGGCGGGAGAACCCGGCCATTACAAACAAGCTGTCCAACGCCCTGATGGTCCGCTCGGCAGGATATTTTGAGCGGAACTTTACACAGAAGGCGCAGAAGGAACAGTTTGGCGTTTCCAAAGACCAGAAGGTGCCGAAAGGCTATGCGATCCATTTCAATGATGGGAAGGATACTTATTCTAAAAACAATGACTGGAAACCTGATACCTATTACGTGACGAAGGGATATTCCATCGTAAAGACAAACTTTGAATCGCGGGAGGCCGCCCTGAAATGGGTGCAGGAGCTGGCAAAGGGGCGCAGCAAAAGCGGAAAGACGCGGTTCGTGCCTCCCCAGCTCTCCCATGTGCGGCGGGATGGGCCGGATTACAGAAACGGCGCGGAGATTACCGGGCAGCACTATCTTGATACCTTCGGGTTCAGGGGCGGCGAGTTCGGGAACTGGATGAACCAGAATGACCAGCAGGCTTCCCTCAACATGGGATTTGAGGCGCTGAAGGATCTGGCATCGGCCTTGCAGATCAGTGATAAAGATATTGCCTATCAGGGGACGCTTGCTATCGCTTTCGGCGCCAGGGGCAGCGGCAACGCGGCGGCCCATTATGAACCGCTGCGCAAGGTCATCAACCTTACGAAGATGCACGGGGCCGGTTCCTTAGCACATGAATGGTGGCACGGGTTTGACGATTACCTGGGTACGAAGATGGGCGCGAAGGGGATGCTCTCGGAACAGCCCCGCCTCTATGCGCCGTTCCAGAAGCTGATTGATACCATGAAATATAAGCCGGAGACACTGGAGCAGGCGGCGGCCCGTACCGAAGCGCAGACAGAACGCACCCGGAAAAATGCGGCAGGCTGGCTGGATTCGGCGGTGCTCGGTTCCCTGAAACGGCATGGCAATGAGGATCAGATGGAAACCTACGCGGTTCTTAGGGAGGCGTTTTTGTCCGGCGAAGCCGGTTCCGTGGAACAGATCAGCGCTTTCAAGAAGGCTGTCACCGGGCGGGTGATCCCGAAAAGTGAGCGGGAAAGGCTGGAGATATTCGAGCACATGCTGTCCGGGATGCAGGCGCAGGAGCCGCCGCAGATCGGGCGGGTGGAGACCGATTTCTACCGGAATTCCGTGCGCATGGGCAAGGAATGCGAAAAAGACGGCGGCTATTGGGACAGCAACACGGAGATGACTGCCAGGGCCTTTGCCTGTTACATCAAGGATAAGCTGCCTTACAGCTCCGATTATCTGGCGGGACATGCAGATTGTGCCGTTGCCTTCGTGACAGATAAAAGCGGAGAACTGGAAGTCCTGAAAGCCTTCCCGGAGGGTGAGGAACGGAAGGCCATCAATGCGGTGTTTGACGAGATCGTGGCAGACCTGAAACGGGAGCAGGCACTGACCCACTCGGATGAAACGCTGCCCCTTCCGGTGCGGCCTCTGGTGGAGGATGGACAGGTTTCCCTGTTCAGCGGGGAGCGCCCTTCGGTAATGGAACAGCTTGCGGCGAAGAAACCGGCAGGGAAAGCAAAACCAGCGCAGGCGTTTTCTCAAAAGAGCCATGCGCCGGAGATCTAGGAGGTGTTGGACATATTGGAAGAAAACAAAGACTATAAGGTCTACCGTCTGGATTACCTGACGAAAGGCAGCAACCTTAAATTTGAGCATAGCGTATATTGCGAGGATGTGGGGATTTCTTCTTTCATTGCGCAGGGTGAGGAAAAAATACAGGCCATGCGCCAGGACAGCATGGATGGAGAAAAGAAAGCATTTGATATTGTACTTGCGGCGGCGAAGCAATGGGAACAGCAGGCAGCGGTCACACAGAAACTGAACCGGGCGCTGGAGTACCTCCATACGCCGGAAGTAAAGCATACCGCAAATGAATGGCGCAAAACCGACAACTGGAGGAACGACGAGGAAATCAGCAACCGCGTCTATCGTATGACCGGCGGTATTTGGGAAGATACCAAATATGACCGGGAGACCAAACAGAGCGTGCCGGTTGCCTGGTATGTGACCTGGGATGTCTATGTGAACTCCCCAAAGCAGGGCTATGGTGAAAAGATTGCCGGGCAGAACCAGAAACGCTACACAGTCAGGGCCGCTGCTGAAAAGTACCTGGAAGGACGGAAGAAAGCCTATTCCCATTTGTTCAAGGAAATCTCCCCCGCAGATACCCAAACAGTATGAGCGCCATTTTACCGTGTATGGAGAGCTCCTGCCGGGGTACACAGTGGAGGGCCAGGAGCCGGTAAAAACAGACCGTGCCGCCGCCGAGGTTTCGGAGGGCGGCATTCCTGTGCCGGAAAAGCCTTCCGTGTTGGGAAAGCTGTCTGCGGCGAAGGCGCAGGAAAAGACCTCTACAGAGCCGAAGGCGGCAAATAAAAAGAAGGAGGACATGCAGATTTGAAAGTGTTGATGATAGAGCCTGGGATAGCGCCTTATGAGGCAGAGCTTGACGGGAGCCTTGCATCCATGCAGGAGGCAGTCGGGGGAGGCATAGAGGGCTACTACCCTTATGCGGAGCCTGTCGCGATTGTCTGCAATGATGAAGGGAAAATAAACGGGCTGCCCTTAAACCGGGCAATCTACAACCAGGACGGCGAGATGATCGAGATCATGGCCGGAACCTTTTTCATAGCCGGCCTCGGTGAGGAAAGTTTTGCCGACCTTCCCGATTACTTCATGGAGCAGTATAAGGAACAGTTCAGATACCCGGAAAAATTTTACCGGCTGGCCGGTGAGATCGTCGCGGTGAAGCAGCCCCTCCCGCCGGAGGAAAAGCAGCAGCCGGCCCCTGTCATGGAGGGACCGGGCGGGGATGATATAAGGCTTGACGAATCCACGGACCTGGCTTTCGACCTGGATGAATTTTTCAGGCAGAACAGCGGGGCCTATGCAGGCCTGTACCCGGATTTCCATGCAGAAAAGGAGCGCATGGCGGACGAGCTGCTTTCAGGAGATACCGGGAAAATCCGCATGAGGCTGGCGGCATTTGAACATGAGGTCCAAACGGATTCAGCGGAGAAGCCTTTATTTATGCGGTTTGTGGCTACTTTGAAAGATATTTTACCCCAATAAATACCCCAATTTTATAAATTTATGCGATTAAGTAAATGTTGTTATTATGTGTGATATATCGTTGATATAGAAAATGTGGATAAAAGAAACATGGTTATTTCCAAGGTTCTATATATTGCATTGGTGAATGCGCTTGTTTCAATATATTGTATAAAAATTAGTTTAAATTAAAAAAAGACTATTGACTTGTTGCGACATATGTTTTATGATAGATGTGTAAATTAAATAATGAATGAGCCAAGACGCATTGACGCAAGAGCCAGTTGACTTGTAATAAAGTTACAGATATGGGCTAATCGTGATTTATGCGGATGGAAAGAATAGTGCCAGTCACAAGTTGCAGTGCCAGATTAGTATACTTATAAATATAGTCTGGATTGTGATTTATGAGGTTGGTACAGATAATTGAATTATGACGACCCATGAATCGGCATGGGTGAAGGGCTAAGTGGTGCCAGAGATTTGTAAGTATATTTTACAAGTCTCTGGCACTTTTTTGTTTTTTCAGCAGAAAGGAGAAAAGATTATGCATGTGTTAAAAGAAATGAACACGGAAAGAGAACCAGAATTTGTAAGGGATGCAGAGGGCGCAAAGTTGGCACGCATGGGCGTGAATACTTTTCGCAAATTGGCAGAGGAATTTGATGCAGTCTACAGAATTGGAAAAATTAGAGTTACAGATTGGGAGAAATTTAAAGCCGGACTGAAATCATATAAAGGTTAATCTATATGAGTGAGATTTTTATAGATAACGGCAGAACGGAGGTAAGGCGGTGGATTTTAATGAAGCTGTACAGATGATAAAGGGGAGTTGCAGCAGGCAGATATTTTCTTCATACGGTTATGACGATACGAGGAAAAAATACACTGCGCTTGAAACATCCTCACACAATAACGCCGATCTCCATCCATCGATGGGACTGCATTATTCAGGAGATTCATTTTTCTTGAAAGATTTTGCAGGGGAGCAGAAAAAGTATTCCAGTATTGACCTCATTATGATAAGTGAGGGATTGGAGTTCCCGGATGCAGTGCGGAGGGGTGCGGAGATATGCGGCATAACCATTGATGATAACAGAGGGGAGGAACTTTCCCCGGATAAGAAGTTTATTCTTAAGGGATTGTATGCTAAATCAGAAAGAGAAGTTTTTTCTGTAAAGGAAATTTGTTCAATTCATCACTACCGTTACAAGGATGCGGAGGGAAAGAAACTTTATGACAAGTACCGCATTGACTATATTTCGGACGGTGGGAGGAAAGAAAAGCATATATCGCAGGGCGTGGAAAAGGATGGATATATACGGAAATTCAGGCAAGGGGAATATCAGTCCTGCATTGCCATGTACGGCGATTTCCGGCAGTACCAGGCAGGGGAAAGGGTGTACATACCAGAGGGCGAAAAGTGCGTTGATGCCTGCCATGCAAATGGGGCAGAGAATGTTGTAACGGCCGGCAGTTCCAATGATTGGAAATCTAAGGGAAAGAAGTTTGCTTTGTTCTTTAAGGGTGCGGATATTGTCATATTGCAGGATAATGACATAGCAGGAGAAAACCTCACGAGGGATATTATATCATCCCTAAATGGCGTGGCGGCATCTATTAAAGTGGTTATCCCGGACAGAAGCAGGGATAAAGCGGATATTGCAGATTTCTTTTCAAATGGCGGCACATTGCAGCAGTTGGAAAAAATGATTGAGGAAACGCCTTGCATCAATGAATCCGTTACAAAACAAAAAGATGCTGGCCGTCCTGTTATTCCACAAGGGCAGCAGAACAAACATTTAGAACAGGCGTTAAGGGATTTACACGCTGAACGGTACGAAACATCAGATAAAGGCTTTGGGCGGCTGTTTGCGGATGTATTTAAGGACAAGCACAGATATAACCCGTCACGAAAAGATTTTATGCGGTATGACGGTAAACGGTGGATTGATGATATTGAGGGCTTGAGTGCGAGGGCATCAGCAAAAGCCCTGTCGGATGCACTTGTGAGATATGCGGTAAACGTTGATACAGAGGGGAAATATCTGAAAGCGGTAGCGGCGTTATGCAATATCAGAAACCGGAACAATATGCTTCAGGACAGCAAGGACGTATATTTTTTCAGTAATGAGCAGTTGGATGTAAATGATTATCTTTTGAATTTGCAGAACGGCACACTGGATTTGTCCGGGGATAAGCCAGTATTTTTGAGCCACAGCCCCGATATGTTTCTTTCAAAGATATGCAACGCTGAATATAACCCTGCTGCCGATTGCAGAGAATGGAAGAAATTTCTATTGGAAATCATGCAGGACGATAAGGAGAAAATATCGTATCTTCAAAAGATAGCAGGGCTTTCATTGACAGGGAACACAGAGCAGGAAACTTGTTTTATCCTCTTTGGGAGTACCACACGAAACGGAAAATCTACGTTTTGTGAAACCATCATATATTTGTTGGGTGACTATGCTCTGACAATGAAGCCGGAGAGTTTGGCTGTAAAGCAAAATCTTGACAGCAGACAGGCGAGCGGAGATATAGCACGGCTGGCAGGGTGCAGGTTTTGCAATGCCAGTGAGCCGCCAAAACGGATGTTATTTGACACAGCATTATTAAAGTCATTGTTAGGCAGGGACAGTATTACGGCAAGGCATTTACACCAGAGGGAATTTAGTTTTATCCCTAAGTTTAAACTTGTGATAAACACAAATTATCTGCCAACGATTGCGGATGATACGGTTTTCAGTTCCGGCAGAATAAATGTTATCAGTTTTGACCGACATTTTGAACCGCAGGAGCAGGACAAAGACTTAAAGAACCGATTGAGGGATAAAGCGGAACTATCCGGCATCCTGAACTGGTGCATTGAGGGATTACAGCTATACCGCAAAGAGGGATTGAAGCCCCCGGCAGCAGTGCAGGCTGCTACAGATACATATAGGACAGACAGTGACAAGATAGGAAATTTTATCAACGAATGTCTGACAAAGACAGAACAAAACAGCAAGGCAAAAGATATTTACGAGGTTTATTCTAAGTGGTGCGAGGAAAACGGCTTCGGAGTGGAAAACAAGTCAAATTTCTTTGCAGAACTTAAAACAAAGGGATTGTTTGCGAACAGTGGGACGGTAGACGGAAAGACCGTAAAAAATATCGTAAAGGGCTATACGGTGGAAACAGAATTTATTGAGTATAGAGGACAGGAATCACTACCGTTTGACTAAGAAAAATCCCTAAATGTGCAAAATGTGCAAAACAAATGTAAAAACCCTATAAGGAATGAATTTCAGAATGTCCCATGTAAAATGCACATTTTGCACAAATCCAGTAAAATCAAGGGTTTCAAGGTACTTTAGTATAATGAAGTGTGCAAAACGAATGTAAGGAATTTTACGTTTTTTGGTAATCAGGCAGACAAATTGAAAGGAGAAATTATGGCAAAGGTAAAAGAAGTTTGGGTGAGATTCAGCAACACAGAAACCTATTATGAAAAAGAGGGAGAATTGCTCTCAATTCTTGCCAATGCGTCAGGAGATTGTGTTGTAAAGGTGTACATAGAGAATATCAGAAGTTGCAAAGAATTACATGATTGGTCTTTCGATAGAGAACAGCTTTCTCTACTTACGGATGCTTTTGGTGAAGAAAATGTAAGGTATCAGGAGAGAGAAAACAAAAAGGAGATTAAATGGAGCAGACCAACAGAAGTGCCTAAAATCAAGCAGCTTCTCCCTTGTATGCATGATATGTATGCAGTAATGAGGGATGATGAGGGATATAGCTATAAGTGCAAAGTTCTTATGTATGCGTTATGTAATGATGGGGCGATTTACCCTCTATATTTCGACCATGAACTTGGAATTTCCTCATTAGATGAAGCTGTCTATGATGTGTGCAAATATGAGTTAGAGGGCGGCGAGATATGGCAGGAGGGAGGAAAGCCGGATGAACAGAGATAAAGCTATCAGTTTAGCGGATGCGCCGGGGTGTCCTGCTGCCGTCACAGCATTTTATGACCGATACCGGGAGCGGATCACTGGCATTAAGACGGTGGAGCAGAGGAACAATATTCTTTCTGAAATGCAGCAGGATTTTGAAACAGAGGTAAGGCAGGAGCCGCAGAACCGGGATAAGCTGTCGGAGGTTTACCAGTTGCTAAAGCGGTTGTGTTGGGAGGTATCGGCATAATGAGCAATGAGGAATTGAAACGGTACTATGATATGTTTACGGATTCATGGAGATTTTTCAAAAAGTATTCAGACGTGAAAGACACTGACGAATATTGGGAATCGGTAGTAAATGAGAGCGGCGCAATATCAAAAAAGTATGGGGAATGTAAAATCATTATCAATCTGGTACTGGCGGCACTCACAGAATTAGAGAGGATTAGCAAAGAAATGAAACAAAATGCAACATAAAAAAGAGCCTGCCCATGCAGACAAGCCCCGAACGCCTATAACAATCATAAGATTGGAGGGTTTGAAATGTCAAGAGGTAGGCGCAGGAATGGTACAAATACAATGCAATGCTTCAGTAATGCAGAGCGCAGGATTGGAAAGCAGCGTCTTGAAGAATTACAAAGCGGATGCAGAGCCGGGGTATATTCCCCTGAAATCCTGAAAGCAGCTTGCAAAGAATTTGAATTTATAGAACCGCTGATATTATTGTCTATCAGGCAAGGCAAGTCTTTTGATAGGCTGCAAATTTTGTGGGAACTTGGAGAAATGGAAAGGCCAGCCGTTAGCCGGAGTGGTTTTTACAGATTCCGGCGGCGGTTTTTCGCCAATTTGGATAGGGAACTGAAAGAAAGGGGTGCATAGCGTGAAGCAGTATAAATTTTCCGTGGAGGAAATAAAGAAGCTGACAAAGAGCATGGTTATTTTGGTTGACAGCCGGGAAAAGAAAAACACTCACATACTGGACTATTTCAGGAAACAGAAAATTTCTTTCCACACTGAAAAACTGGAATACGGCGATTATTCGTTTATGATTCCGGCAGCGGCAGCAGGTGGGGACATATTTTTCCACCGGGATTGCGTGGTGGAGCGCAAGGCATCCCTGGAGGAATTGTCGGGGAATCTGACCGGGGAGCGAGAACGGTTTGAAAAAGAGTTCCTGAAAGCCGGGAATGACGGATGCAAGGTTTATCTGATGATTGAAGCCCCCGGCGGCTACTCTGATATTATCGGGCATAAATACCGCACGGAGTTCACGCCTGCTGCCTATATGGCATCTTTAAAGACGTTTGAACACAGATTTGACGCAAACATACAATTCATTTCCCCGGAATATGCCGGCTATTACATAGTTTCCACTTTCCAGTATTACGCAAGGGAGATTTTAAAATAGCCAGTGGCAGCAGGCGCACATGAAAAGAGGGTGCATCTATTCAGCGGCAGGGGTACCCCGTAATTTGGGGGAGGGTGCCGGGAATTTCCGGCAGTATCGTGGCTATTTGGTAATGGTAAGCAATAACTATCAGTGAAGCATATAAAAATATCAGGAGGACAAACAGATGAAATCAGCGGATAGAATGATAAGGGCAATTAGGAGCAGGAAAGATTTAGAGCCAAAAGTAATCAGCCTTAAAAAGCTACTGTCCAGCGGTGGCATGGAGCATTATTTGGATTTATGTTCTGACAGGATTGCAGATGAATTGATGATAGACGGAGAAGATACAAAGATGAACTTTGCAGATTTTCCAGACATTCTTTTTACTGAAAGCGGGCTTTTCGATTGCCGGCATATTCTGGAGAACTATCTTTCAGTTGACGTTCTGATGGACGCATGGCAGGAGCTTCTTGATGAGGAACGTATAAACAGGGAGGTAAACAGCGTTGCAGGGGCTTTTCGGAAAATGAAGCTGCGTAAACTGCTGAAGATGTATAAAAACCAGAAATTGAGTAAATCAGGAGAATCAGGATGGTTTGTAAGAAAATGGATAATGTGGGAAATATGGAGCCGTACTCCCGTATCAGGCATTTGGAGAAAAGTAATGGGGATATATGCGCGAATGCACGTGAGGGTAAAATATAAGTGGCTTTTTGACCTGGTTAGTTCCGCTGCCGCAAAATATAATTAAAATCTGCTGCAGGGAACCTGAATGGTAATATGTGTTTTTGTAACGGCTTTCTCTGATCTATCTGGTAGATGCAGAATGGTACAAATTATTTCCTTTTTCATGTTAAAGTAATAATAGCAAGAATAAGAAAGGGTGCAGACAATGAATAATATTGAAATCAGAAAAGCCATAAAAGAATCTGGTTTTAAGCATTGGCAGATAGCGGATATGATCGGCGTTGCTGATACCACGTTCTGCCGGATGCTGCGCCGGGAACTCCCAGAGGATAAGAAGCAGGAGATTTTAATGGCAATGCAAATAGCGAAGGGAAGAACATAGTAATGAATGGCAGACAGAAAGCATTTGCGGATTATTACATAGAGTGCGGAAATGCGGCGGAAGCGGCGAGGAAGGCGGGATATTCCGTCAATACGGCAAGGCAGATGGGAAAAGAGAACCTTACAAAACCTTACATTTTAGAGTATATACGGCAGCGAACCGCCCCTACGGAGCAAAAGCGTATAGCATCTGGCGATGATGTACTGAGATTCTTTACGAGGGTGATGGATGGTGACGAGGGAGCAGACATGCCGGACAGGATTTCCGCAGGCAGAGAGATTCTAAAACGTGATGTTTCTGACCGAAAATTAGAAATAGAACTGCTGAAACTGGAAAACAAGATTGGAGAAACAACACAGGAATCTGATATTGATGATACCCTTTTAGAAGCCTTGAACGGTACGGCAATGGATGTATGGGGGAACGGTAGCGGTGAAGCGGATTGCCAATAGGGTTGCTCAACAAGCAGATAGGTATTATAAAAATAAGAATATGAATGGAGGATTTACCATGAAGAAATCAACGATTGAGTATTACAAAAAGGCGGTTAGGTTAGCAGAGGGCGCAAGCGGCGCTATTAGCAAGGCAAAGGCAGATTATGAGCATGGGTGCGAAGTGGCAAAAGGGGCTTATGAAGCTGACCTTTTGGGAGAGAAAGGCTATCAGGACAGATTAAAGGAACTGGAAGCGGAACGGGATGCACAGATAGAAAATAGCCTGTCCAGGATTCTGACAGTGGTTGACGAATTTGACGGTGAGATGCAGGAACTCGGAAAACTGGACGGAAATATGGTTGACAGCGGCACAATGGCACTATTGAACAGCGGAATAAACCTTAGCCATGCTGACTATCAGGAGCTTGCAAACCGCCACAAGGACAATGCTGTTATGACACGGATTCTCCAGGAGCGGTATAACGCAAACAGGCCGCAGGAAAAAGGGACAGGCATCACAATAGTGCAGTTCGGCCAATCCCCGGCAGACAGGTCGGAAGTGTTCAGCAAGTTTGTAAGGACGGTATACCATGCCTGTGAATCCGGCGCACGTCCGGCACTATCTGGGAGCGGAAGATTAAAAACTGTGACAGACTATTACAATTTTATTGCACAGGGTTCACTTGCGGATATGCAGCCATATGGTGATGAATCATTCGATAACCTTGATACGGATTTCCCGGTGGAAACAGAAAACGGCAGGGTGGAAAATGCCGGAAATAAGATTTCTGATTTCAGTTCGGCAGACTTCAATTTTGGTTTTACTCCGATAAGGTGAATCGGTTAATGTAAATGAAATATTGTAATTGCCTGATAAGGAAATGTGTGTTATACTCCATTCATGGGAAACCATAGAGCCAAAGGCGGCTTTACCCCTCTTGTCTTTTCGGAGGGTTCAAGTAGCCCTCCAGACGAAAGAAAGGAGGGCGATACAATGTATGTTACATATCAGGACTTAATCCAGATTGGAATACTCATTGTTGCCCTTGCGAATTTGATTTATCAGGTTTACAAGGGAAAAAAGAAATAGCCGCCACTACTCGCAATAGTGACGGCTGACCTCTAACCAGAGGTATTTGCTTAATGTTGTGGGGTAGAGCCGCTTCTATGGCTTTCCCTTTTTCTATGCTTAATATAGCACATTTGGCAGCAGGATTCAAGAGCCAAACGCACGTTTATTGTAATGTGATTGCAAAAGCCGCCTGCTGCACCCCATTCTCTTATCTTAACTTGACCCACATTTATATAAGATAACTTCGATAAGCAAGCAATGCGCATAGCACCTCTAACCCTTGCCAAATAGAACGTGCTCCGGGCATACC
>NZ_JBQIOP010000064.1:0-18813 GCF_056822245.1 Petralouisia sp.
AACGCCATAACAGCTATGCGGAAAACCCTGCATAGATTATTTTGCGACGATAACAAACTGGAAGAAAAAACAACAGAAACAGGAGGCGATAACCATGCACAAGACCAGTAAAGACCGTAAAATCCAGACCCAGCAGAACATCATAAACCGCCTGGAGGAAGAAAACAGAATCTTAAGGCAGCAGTTGGAGGCATACAGCCCTGAATGCATGGAATACAAGGCGAAACTCACAGGAGACGCATACCAGGAATACACGGAATTAATTGAAGAACTGAACGAAATGAAACAGGAGTATGTGGAACTAATTAAGGAAATGGCGGAAATGAAGGAAGAGATGAAACGGAAATGTAAGTGAATTTAGGTAAAAGGCAGTAGATATAAAATTCTGCTGCCTTTTATGTGTCAGAAAAATAGTTGCAAAACAAATAGAATTAGCAATAGTTTAAAGTGCTTTTAATTTAAGATAATTATGAATTGGACAAGTTATAGTAAGAATAAAATGATAAAAATGATATATAGTGAGGATATAATTTGGAAAAAAGTAATAAAAATATAAAAGTAACTGTAGTCTATGGAGATAAAAAATTAGTTGATTGTATGAAAAATGTAATTATTAAACGCACAAAACAATAGAAAATAGATCTTGTATCATGTATAATGGTTTTAGTGTACATGATACGAGGATATAATAAATACGATTGGAGAGAAGCAATATGAAAGGAAATCGTGCAGTATTATATCTAAGGCTGAGCAAAGAAGACGCTGATAAAATCAGCAAGGGAGATGATAGCGCAAGCATAAAAAATCAAAGACTTTTATTGACGGATTATGCTTTGACGCATAATTTTAAGATTGTTAAAGTGTATTCGGATGATGATGAAAGCGGGTTATATGATGATCGTCCAGACTTTGAAAAAATGATGATTGATGCAAAATTGAATGAGTTTGACATTATCATTGCAAAAACCCAGTCGAGATTTTCTAGAAATATGGAACATATTGAAAAATACCTGCACCATGATTTACCCAATCTGGGAATCAGATTTATTGGTGTCGTAGACGGCGTTGATACAGATAATGAAGAAAATAAAAAAAGCAGGCAGATTAATGGGCTTGTAAATGAATGGTATTGTGAAGATTTGTCCAAAAATATTCGAAGTTCTTTTAAAGCGAAAATGAAGAATGGACAATTTTTAGGTTCTTCTTGTCCTTATGGATATAAGAAAGATCCAGAAAATCATAATCATTTAGTTATTGATGAATATGCAGCGAAAATTGTAAAAAGAATTTATAAATTATATTTATCTGGGTATGGTAAAGCAAAAATAGGTTCTATATTGTCTTCAGAAGGCGTATTGATACCAACTTTATATAAACGGGAAGTATTGGGGGAGAATTATCATAATTCCAGAGCACTGGAAACTACAAGAAATTGGTCATATCAAACAATCCATACTATACTAAATAATGAGACTTACATAGGAAATTTAATCCAGAATAAAGTAAATACATTGTCTTACAAGGACAAAAAGAAAAAAATACTCCCGAAGGAAAAATGGATTATAGTTGAAAATACGCATGAGCCAATTATAGAACAGGAAATTTTTGAAATGGTACAGAAATTACAGAAAACACGTACAAAAAGTACAGGTTCTATGGAAGCAAATGGGCTTTTCTCTGGGATGTTATATTGTGCAGACTGTAAACATGCAATGTTAAGAAAGTATGCAAGGAGGGGGACTAAAGGATTTATAGGTTATATTTGCAAGACGTATAAAACACAGGGGAAACAATTTTGCGATAGTCACAGCATAGATATAAAAGATTTAGAGGAAGCAGTATTATTTTCTATAAAAAATGAAGCAAAAAAGATTTTGAATGAGGAAGATATTGATGAATTGAAAAAGATGGAGGTTTATAATGACAGCAGGGAATGTTATGAAATGCAGTTGGACGGTATTCAGAAAAGAATTGATAAAATAGAGAAATTCAAAAGAAAAACATATGATAATTTTATGGAAGATTTGATTTCTAAAGAAGAATATATGGAATATGTTTCTGGATATGAGGATGAAATTAAAAAATTGCAGGAGCAAAAAAGATTGTTAGAGGGCAAAGCTGATTTGAAACTGGAGTTAAATGCCCAATATGATGAATGGGTGGAGGCGTTTAAAAATTATATCAATATTAGAAAATTAACAAGAGATATGGTTTTGGAACTGATCGAGAGAATAGAAGTAAATAAAGATGGCTCTATTATAATCTATTATAAATTTCAAAATCCATATGGTTAGTGTCTACTATATATAAATGCTACACAGGCATCATTAGCGCTTGCAACAGAAATGCATTTCAGCATGGTTTCCACCGTCTGGGTTTCCCCGGATTCTAAGAATACCTGGGAACCGCCCATGCTTGCGGCATACTCCGATACGGTAACGGTATCCTCTAAGGCTATTTTTCCTTCCTCCAACGCATCAAAGATCAGAATCATGGTCATGATTTTGGTAATGCTTGCAGGATGGAGCGAGGTATGCGCATCCTTTTCATAGATAATCTGGCCGGTTGAGGCTTCCATTAATGCCACAGAAGGAGCGGAAACTGTGACTTCTTCTGCGGGAGGCTGTTCCGCCGGCGCTTCTGAAGTGGGAAGCAGGGAGGAAATCAGCAAACACGCAGATAAGAATAAAGACAATATACTATGCATATCAGAACCTCCATATGTTATATAACAGTTTAAGCGGGATGCTTGTATGATATGCCCGGTTTTTGCCGAAGGATAAGTTTGGATGGGCAAACGGGGCTTTTGAAAGGTAAAGACAAATGAGAATTATATTTTTTTTGTTCCTGGCGGTTTTTTGCTATATCCTGTGGCAAAAATGGGAACTGACCAAGTTTGGAATAACAGAATACAGGATATTCTCTTCCAAGATCAAAAAACGGGCCTGCGCAGCGGTGATTTCAGATCTCCATGGATTTTCTTATGGAAAAGAAAACTGGAAATTATCAGAAAAAATAAAAAAAATAAATCCAGATATAATTTTAATTCCGGGGGACATGCTGGTATCAAAATACAGCAATACTTATGAAACAGCCTTAAAGACACTGCAGGAGCTGGTAAAGATAGCCCCGGTCTACTACAGTTACGGAAATCATGAAAGCAGGCTGAATGCCCCGGAGAGAATCAATTATCCGCTGTTTCTGGAATATCTTTCCGGGGTAAAGGAAGCAGGCGTTACAGTGATGCAGACAGAGAGCAGGGAAATTTCCTTTGGGGAAAACCAGGTGCAGCTTTCAGCCCTGGAGCTGGAGCTTGCTTATTACGAAAAGGGCAGGGCCGTTCCTCTGGAGCCGGACTATTTAAAAGAACACCTTCCTCCTCAGAAGGAAGAAATGTTCCAGATTCTTCTTGCCCATAATCCGGCTTATGCCCGGGAATATATCCGTTGGGGAGCAGATGTCACTTTTTGCGGCCATAATCATGGAGGGCTGATTCGGATTCCGGGAATTGGCAGCGTGATATCCCCGCAGTTTACCTGGTTTCCCAAATATGATGCAGGCGATTTTGAACAGGACAAAAAGCATGTGATTGTCAGCCGGGGAATGGGAACCCATACGTTTCATATTCGGATTTTTAACAGAGCTGAGCTTTTGGCAGTGACATTTTTGCCGGAACATAAGGAATAAATGTATTATGCTGACAAAAAATCCCTTGAAAAAAACAGTGGATACAGGTAGAATAGGTAACAGTGCTGTTTGAACGGCCGTCAGCCTGTTCATGGAGTTTGGCCGCAGAGAAGATCGGGGCATAAGTGCTGTTTGTCAGGAGGAAAAATTTATGGATTTAACTGTGAAGCTGCAGGTTTTTGAGGGGCCGTTGGATTTGCTTCTGCATTTGCTGGAAAAGAATAAAGTGAATATTTATGATATTCCCATTGTGGAAATAACCAGCCAGTATATGGACTATATCAATGAAATGCAGCGGCAGGATTTGAATGTGGTCAGTGAATTTCTGGTGATGGCGGCTACCCTTCTCGATATTAAATCCAGAATGCTGCTTCCAAAAGAAGAGACAGAGCAGGAGGAGGAAGATCCAAGGGCGGAACTGGTGCAGAAATTACTGGAATATAAGATGTACAAGTGCATGTCTTATGAGCTGAAGGACAGGCAGGTGGATGCGGAGAAAGTCCTCTTTAAAATGCCGACCATACCGGAGGAAGTCAGAAAATACGAAGAACCGGTGGATTTACAGGAATTAATGTCAGATGTGACGCTGAAAAAGCTCAATGCAATTTTCCGCTCTATTATGAGAAAACAGGAGGACAAAATAGACCCCATTCGTTCCAGGTTCGGCAAAATTGAAAAAGAAGAAGTGTCTTTGGAGGAACGGATGTCATATCTGGAAGAATATGCGTTAAGCCACAGACAGTTCAGTTTTCGGGGGCTGTTGGAAGCCCAGAGCAGTAAAATGGAAGTGATTGTGACGTTTTTGTCGGTTCTGGAATTGATGAAAACGGGAAAGATACATATTTTGCAGGAGCATATTTTTGATGATATTATTATTTATTCCAACAGGGAAAACAGCCAGGTGCCGGCATAAGGAGTTAATATGAACAGGGAAAAATGTGAGGCGATCATTGAAGGCATTTTGTTTGCCATGGGAGAGTCTGTGGAGATTTCAAGGCTGGCAGAAGTTTTGGAAATTAGCCAGGAAGAAGTTTTGGACATGATACAGAACATGAGAGAGCGGTATCAGTCAGAGAACCGGGGAATCGAAATTATAGAAATTGAACATGCGGTTCAGATGTGCACCAAGAAAGAAATGTATGAATATCTGATCCGGATCGCAAAGCAGCCCAGGCGCCATGTGCTGACAGACGTGCTTTTGGAGACATTGTCCATTATTGCCTATAAACAGCCCATCACCAGGCTGGAGGTGGAGAAAATCAGAGGCGTAAGCTGCGCCCATGCCATCAACAAACTGGTGGAATACAACCTGGTATGCGAACTGGGGAGACTGGATGCCCCGGGAAGGCCGCTGCTGTTTGGAACCACCGAAGATTTTTTAAGAAGCTTCGGCGTTCAGTCCATCGAAGAACTTCCCGTACTGAATCAGGATCAACTGGAAGAATTCAAACAGCAGGCAGAAGAAGAAATGCACCTGAAACTGGATATTTGATCCTTACCATGAGGAGGGACCCAACACAAAGTAAAAGAGCGTCCAAAAAGCAGAAAGTTGGGAGGAGTCCTGATTCTTACCATGAGAAAAGACCAAATACCCCCCTAAACAAACACAACTAACCAACCAGGAACCCGCAGACAGGTTCCTGGTTGGTTAGTTGCTGTTACCCCAACGCTTAAATACCCCAGCATCTTACCTGCCCAAACATTCATCTGCCTCGATATTTAACCGCCGAAGTTATAATAAAAGAAATTTTTTAAAATAATTCACATAATGCCTTTAATAACCAAGAGCTTCCCCGATTAAAATAACTTTAATCCGCTTTGCAGGCGCGCTTCTTCTGGTGATGACCGTATGGGAGCAGATGCAGTCCGGGCTTAAGCAGTCGGAGCATAATCCGGTGGCTGCGCAGGGTGTGCTCCGGTTCAGACGGTTGGCATTCAGCGGAGAAGCAACATTTTTTACACGGGAAACGGCTTCTTCCAGTGTGGGACATACTTTGTTCATTCCGGCCAGGATGATCACATGCTCCGGCCCGTAAATCAAAGCTGCCAGACGGTTTCCGGTGCCGTCAATGTTCACCAGTTCGCCGTCCGCAGTGATGGCATTGCTGCTCATAAAGTAGTAGTCCGCATTCAGGGATTTGTGGTAGATTTCTTTTATTTCCTCCGGGGAGCCTGCTTTGCTGCGGTCTAACAGTGTGATGTCGCTGCGTTGATTTAGAGTATCAGCCATGCCGGATTCCGAAAATGTCATGGAACCGCCGAAGGATACGGTGCTGCCGGCAGGCACCAGTTGGGAGGCAAGGGTTACGGCGTCCTGGGCAGTTTTGCAGTAGTGGCATTCAAACTGCCGCCGTTCCAGGCTTTTCATGGTAACTTTTGCAAGGTTTTCGTAATAGGTTTCTGTTGGGGTCATAGAATTACTCCTTTCTTTCAAAGCTTCTGCAATTACAATTCTGGTATGTAAAAGGAAACGGTGTTTTGCGTAACAAGTGCTGCGCGTGTTTTTTCCATTATAAGTGATTAAGGTTTGCGCGTCAATTTTATTTATGGAAATTATATTGAGATTATGATTGTAAAAGCATATAATAAGAAAAATCAGCGCGGCAATTGGTGAAAGGAAGAAAGACTTTTCCAAAAGATTTGAAAAAAATGGTATTTGTGCTATAATATGCCCTGTGGATGAAAATATGAAATATCCATCCATACAGATTTTGCTGCGGTATTTAACTGTCGAAGCTACAAGACAAAATTTTCAGGAAAGGGGATTTTAATGGAACAAAAATTAAAAAAGCTGGCCTCTTATTACAAGCCCTACCTGCCGTTATTTCTTGCAGACATGTTTTTTGCAATTCTGGGCGCAGGGGTGACATTAGTAATTCCTTTGATTGTGCGTTATATTACGAATCATGTAATTACAATGGAAGTAGGCGCGGCGCTCCATAAGATTACAGGCCTGGCGGTTCTGATGCTGGCGTTGGTGGCAGTGGAGTGTTTCTGCAATTATTTTATTTCCAATTACGGCCATGTGATGGGGGCGAAGATTGAGTATGACATGCGGGCAGAGATTTTCAGCCATTACCAAAAGCTGTCATTTTCTTTTTTTAATAACCAGAAGGTGGGGCAGCTGATGTCCAGAATTACCAGTGATTTGTTTGACATCAGCGAGCTTCTGCACCATGGACCGGAGGATCTGGTGATTTCTGTCATTAAGATTTTAGGCTCTTTTGTGATTTTGCTGGGGATTGATGTGAAGCTGACCATGATTGCTTTTGCTTTTGTGCCGGTGATGCTTTTGTATGCCATGTATTTTAATACCAGGATGAAACGGGCCTTTAAGCGCAACCGGGTGAAAATTGCGGAAATCAACAGTCAGATTGAGGACAACCTTTCCGGCATCCGGGTGGTGAAATCCTTTGCCAACGAAGAGGTGGAGCTGGACAAATTTGAGGAGGGCAACCAGGGATTTCTGGCAGCCAAGAAGAACAGCTACCGGTATATGGCGGGCTATCATTCGGGCCTGGGCGCGCTGACAACACTGATTACCATTGTGGTACTGGTGGCAGGCGCAGTTCTGATTACCAACGGACAGGTGGATGTGACGGATTTAATCACGTTTCTCCTTTATATCAATACCTTTACCGAACCGGTGAAAAAACTGATTAACTTTACGGAACAGTTTCAGAACGGCTACACCGGGTATGAGCGTTTTATGGAAATGATGGCCATTAATCCTGACATTGCCGACAAACCGGGAGCGGCGGAGCTGAAAAATGTCAAAGGAGATATTTCTTTTGACAATGTATCATTCCATTATGAAGAAAATACAGAAACGGTGCTGAACCACATCAATCTGGAAGTAGAAGCAGGATCTTATATGGCCCTGGTGGGTTCCTCCGGCGCCGGAAAAAGTACCTTGTGCAGCCTGATTCCCAGGTTTTATGACGTGACGGGCGGCACGGTGAAAATTGACGGGCAGGATATCCGGGAGGTGACCTTAAAGAGCCTGCGCAGCCAGATTGGCATTGTGCAGCAGGATGTGTATTTATTTGTGGGAACGGTCATGGACAATATCCGTTACGGCAGGCCGGACGCCACCCCAGAGGAAGTGGTGCAGGCTGCCAAAAACGCCAATGCCCATGAATTTATAATGGCCTTGCCGGACGGGTATGATACGGATATCGGGCAGCGGGGCGTGAAGCTTTCCGGCGGACAGAAGCAAAGATTGTCCATTGCGCGGGTATTTTTGAAAAATCCGCCCATACTGATCTTTGACGAGGCCACTTCGGCTTTAGATAATGAAAGCGAAAAAGTGGTGCAGGAATCTCTGGAAAAACTGGCGAAAAACCGTACCACGTTTGTGATTGCCCACCGGCTGTCTACCATACGCAATGCCCAGAAAATCCTGGTGCTGACAGACAGCGGCATTGAAGAAGAGGGAACACACAAAGAACTGTTAGAAAAAGAAGGCATTTATGCAAGGCTCTACAGCATGCAGTTTGCCGGATAGGAGATTTATGGAAATCGAATTTAAGAAAATCGGACTGGAAGACCGGGAACTCATTGACAGGTATCTGAATCAGAAAACATACCGAAGCTGTGAACTGATTTTTCCGAATATTTATCTGTGGAGCCGGAAATATCCTACGGATTATGCCATTGTGGAGGATACACTGGTGTTTCGGGGAACCCTGGAGAACGGGGAGCCAAGCATTACATTTCCGGCAGGGGAGCAGGAGCAGATTCGCAAAGCGGTGGATGTGATGATGGAGTGGTTTCACAGGGAACAGAAAGAATTTCACATGCATCTGGTGCAGGAGCCGGAATTTGAATTGCTGGAATTATGGTATCCGGGGAAATTCCAGGTAGCATATGACAGGGATTTTGCCGATTACGTCTATGAGACGGAAAAGCTCACAACGCTGGCCGGCAAAAAACTTCACGGAAAGCGGAACCATATCAATAAATTCAAAGAAAATTACCCGGAATGGGTTTATGAGCCGGTGACAGGTGAAAATGTGGAGGAATGCTTTCAGATGGCTTTAAAATGGCGGACGGAGGCAGAATGTGAGCAGGACGAGGAAAAACGGGCGGAAATGTGCGTTACGCTGAATGCGCTGCGCCTGTTTGAAGAACTGAAGCTGAAGGGCGGACTTCTTCGGACCGAAAAGAACGGGGAAGTTGTGGCGTTTACCCTGGGAGAGCCTTTGAATGCTGATACGTTTGTGGTGCATATTGAAAAAGCATTTGCAGAAATTCAGGGGGCTTATCCTATGATAAATCAGCAGTTTGTATCCCATGAAGCCCAGGATTACCAGTATGTGAACCGGGAAGAGGATACCGGTGCGGAAGGGCTTCGGAAGGCGAAATTGTCCTACCGTCCGGTATTTCTGGTGGAAAAAGGCATGGTGAGCTATGCAGATTCACCGGCCTGAATGCCGTTTGGCTGAAGCGAAAACTGACAGGAGTAAGAAAGTGCAGCCTGCAGAGGACGAATGATCTGCGGGAGAAACGGAGGGAAAATCAGTGACAAAGATTGATATTATATCAGGATTTTTAGGCGCAGGAAAAACAACTTTTATCAAAAAAATGCTGGAGGATGTATTTCAGGGTGAAAAAATCGTTCTGATTGAAAATGAATTTGGGGAAATCGGCATTGACGGCGGATTTTTGAAGGATTCCGGCATTGAAATCAGCGAATTAAATTCCGGCTGCATCTGCTGTTCCCTGGTGGGAGATTTTGGAAAAAATCTGCGGGAAGTCATGGAGCGTTTTCATCCGGAACGGATACTTATTGAGCCTTCCGGCGTGGGAAAACTTTCGGATGTTATGAAATCCGTGCAGGAAGTGGAGCAGGAAAATGAAGTAAAATTAAACGGGAGGATTACGGTGGTAAATACTGCCAAGGCCACCAAGCAGATGAAAGCCTTCGGTGAATTTTTCAATAACCAGATTGAATATGCCACCGTAGTTGTGCTGAGCCGTACCCAGAATGTGAAACCGGAGCAGACAGAGCTTGTGGTAAAAGCCATCCGGGAGAAAAATCCGGATGCCGCTGTGATTACCACGCCCTGGGATGAGATTGACGGAATGCAGATTTATAAGGTGATAGAGCAGCAGAAATCACTGGAAGAAGAGCTGTTGGAAGAACAGAAGAATCGCCGGGAAGCCCATGACCACAGTCATTGCCATGATCATAGCCACGACCATGGCCACGGAGAGCATGACCATAGCCATGACCATGGAGACCATAGCCATAGCCACGGAGAGCACGAGCACTGCCATCATCATGGCCCCGACTGCACCTGCGGCTGTCACGATCATGATCATCACCACCATGCCGATGAAATATTTACAAGCTGGGGAAGGGAAACTCCTCATGTGTTCACCAGAGAAGTAATTGAACATGCCATGAAGGCCTTCTGCGATACAGAGGATTACGGTGTAATTCTGCGGGCAAAGGGCATGGTTCCGGCAGAGGACGGCACATGGATTTATTTTGACATGGTGGACGGGGAGTATGAACTGCGTACCGGAGAGGCGGATTACACCGGAAGGCTCTGTGTGATTGGAACTGATATTCAGGAGGAAAAACTGGCGGAGCTGTTTGGAATATAGAAAGGTCGTGAAAAAATGGAAATACCGGTATATTTATTTTCCGGCTTTATGGACAGCGGAAAAAGCTCCCTGATACGGGAAACGCTGGTGGAAGGGGATTTCAGTGAAAACGGCAGGACGCTTTTGATTCTCTGTGAGGACGGGGAAGTGGAATTCGAAGAAGAAGAGCTGCTGAAAGTAAATACAAAGCTTGCAATGATAGAAGAAGAGGAAGGGTTTACCAGTGAAAAACTGCAGGAACTGGACAAAACCTACCGTCCGGACCAGGTGTTTATAGAATACAACGGAACCTGGCAGATGGCTTCGTTTCTGGAGACGGAGCTACCGAAAAACTGGGTGTTGGTGCAGTCTCTTGCAACCGTGGACGCCACCACCTTTGAAATGTATCTGGCCAATATGCGGGCCATGATTATGGAGCAGTTATTTGCAGCAGACGTGGTGATTATCAATCGCTGCACCGATGATACTCCTAAGGGTAAATTCCGCCGGGCCATTAAGGCTTTGAACCGGAAAGCCCAGATTGCCTATGAACGGGAGGACGGCACCATAGATGAAAATGATATGGAAGCTCTGCCCTATGATTTGAATCAGGAGGTGATTGAGATCACCGACATGGATTACGGCATCTGGTATATGGACGCTCTGGACGACCCGAAAAAATATGAAGGGAAAAAGGTGCGTTTTCTGGCATTGGTATACCGTCCGGAAAAAATGAAAAAGGGAGTGTTTATTCCGGGACGTTTTGCCATGACCTGCTGCGCCGATGACATTACTTTCATAGGATTTAAATGTAAATTTAACAAAGCCTCAGACATACCGCATAAATCATGGATTACTATTACAGCGGAGATGAAAAATGAATTTGCCATGGAGTACAGGGGAAAGGGCCCGGTGCTGTATGCCCTGGAGGTAGAGCCGGCAAAACAGCCGGAGGATGATCTGATTTATTTCAGTTAGAGGCGGGATGAAGCATATGGAACAGGACAGCAGATTATCAGATCGGATTGCAGACAGCATTTTATCTATGATTACCGTAGAGCAGCGGTTTCTGCCAGGCAGCAAACTGCCCAATGAGAATATCTTATCGGAGGAATTAAAGGTAAGCCGCACTACGCTGCGGGAGGCGATTCGGATTCTTGCAACCGGAGGGATTCTGGAAATCCGGCGGGGCAGAGGCACCTTTGTACGGGAAGATTTTGAAGTGAGCCAGTTTCAGGAATTTTCCCGTCTTGCCCCTGAAAAAGTCAATGTCAGGGATTTGTATGAAATACGCTTGATTTTTGAACCGGAGGCAGCGCGTTATGCGGCTTTACGCGCCACAGAAGAAGAAATTCAGCGTATTCTGGCTCTGGGACAGGAAGTCGAGGAACGGATACGGCAGGGGAAGGACCGCACCAAAGTGGAGCAGTCCTTTCACAAATCCATTGCCAGAGCCACCCACAATGAGTTTATCAATCAGTTAATGCCGGTGATTTATGAGGGCATCAACAAGGGAGTGAAATTATCAGAATCCTACGAAGAAGCGGTACAGGCCACGCTGGCCGATCACAAGATGCTGATGGATTTTCTGAAAGCACGGAATGGAGAAGGAGCCTGCAATGCCATGCGGATACATATTCTGCATGCCATGGATCAGCTTCCCATGGAGTAGCGTTCCTGCGTATCGACATACCTGAGTTATGTCAGGATTTTGACGCACAGGCAGGAAGAGAGAGGAAAAATCAATGGAAAGAAAGATATTAAAAGAAGTTTTAACAAATGTGGGACTGATATTACTGGCCCTTGCCTTTGGTTTCTTCTTAAACAAATTTATGATTGCCAATGCGCAGGTGCCGACTTCCTCCATGGAGACTACCGTGATGGCAGGAGACAGAATCCTTGTGAACCGTCTTTCTTATGTGTTCAGTGAGCCAAAGCGGGGAGATATTGTAACCTTTATCTATCCCGACGACGGAGAAACCCTCTACCTGAAACGGGTGATGGGGCTTCCCGGAGAAACCATTGAGGGAAAAGACGGCAAAATCTACATTGACGGGGAACCTCTGGAACCGGATTATACCAAAGAAGTCAGCGAAGATGATTTCGGGCCCTATACCGTACCGGAAGGAACTTACTTTATGATGGGAGATAACCGCAACGATTCCTGGGATTCCAGATATTGGGAACATAAATTTGTGGAAGCGGAAGATATCATCGGAAAAGCCGCTGTCAGCTATTTTCCCCATCCCCGCATATTGAAATAGCAGAACAGATATTTAACCGCCGGAGTAATACATATGTATTGGGTATCTCCATATACAGACAGTCCCAAACGGGACTTCCTCAAAGCCTCCGGCTTGTGTGAGGAAGTCCCGTTTTGAATTGCCGCCTGTATCAAAATATCTTCTTTGATTCAGAATTCAGACGGCGCCCTTCCTGCTCTGCAGTATCCGGGCAATTGTTTCCAGAATCAAAGGAATATCAATGGGCTTCGTCAAATGTGCGTCCATGCCGCTTTCCTTAGACATTTGCTTGTCGCTGTCAAAAGCGTCTGCCGACAATGCAATGATAGGAATGTGGGATACGGACGGTTCCGGAAGTCTGCGGATAGCCCTGGCCGCTTCCCAGCCATTCATCACAGGCATTTGGATATCCATCAGAATCAGGTCGAAATCCTCCGGCGAAGCAAGCTCCATTTTTTCTACGGCAGCCTGGCCGTTGATGGCGGTTTCCACAATAAATCCCATGCCCTGGAGAATCTCTGTTTCAATTTCCAGATTAGCCATATTGTCGTCCACCAGAAGAATTTTCTTGTTCAGCAGACTGGAAAAAACATCTTCCGTATGGTTGACGCAGGAGAGCGGATGGGTTTGAAGCCGGAGCCGGAGAATTACCGTAAAAGCGCTGCCTTTTCCCGGAGAACTGTCAATCTGAATCGTTCCGCCCATCATATCCACAATGCTTTTTACAATGGTAAGGCCCAGTCCGGAGCCGTGAATTCCGCTGAAGGTTGTATTTTTTTCCCGTTCGAAGGGTTCGTAAATACGCTGCAGGAAATCTTCGCTGATACCGATTCCGTTGTCTTTGACCACAAATTGATACACTGCAAAATTATTGGGAAATTTCTCCAGCTCTTCTGCGATGAGCTCTACGGTTCCGTCATATTCTGTATACGTAATGGCATTAGCTGCAAGATTGGTCAGAAGCTGCCGCAGCTTGTCCTGATCTCCGAAAATATCACAATGGGTCATTCCCGCAGAATCCACAGAAAAGGTAATATTTTTTTCCTCGGCCTGGGGAAGCAGATTTTCATGAATATCCTGGACAATATCGCTCAAATTGCATTCTGTTTCTGTAATGCGGGTGTCGTTGGATTCTGACCAGGAGATTTCCAGTACTTTTTCAATCAGCTCCAAAAGCTGCCGGCTGGCAATGTCAATCTTGCGGAGATAATCCAGTACAGCCTGGCTGTCTGCCATGTGCTTTCTGGCCAGGGTAGTGTAACCGAAAATCGCATTCAGCGGCGTGCGCATGTCATGGGACATATTGGAGAGAAAGGTGTTCTTGGCATTGATGGCAATATTTGCCGTATTCAGCGCTTCTTCATACAGCTGTTTCTGTTCCATCTCTCGTTGGACTTCCTCGTCTACTTTCCGGTAGCCCATAACAACCTGGGAAATGCGATCCCGGCTGCCTACATTTACGATACGAAGCTGCAGATATTGCAGTTCTTCGCCGTTGATGACGCGGTAATTGGTATAATATGTTTTACTGGTTGCAAGTTTTTTGCGGATATATGCAGGATCGCTGACCCTGAGAATCAGTTGCCGGTCTTCCGGATGCACCCAGGTATTTACGTAATCGGATAAATACCAGCTCAGCTGCCGCGGCTGAAATTTCCTACCGAACTGAAGCTCTGTTCTGCTGCTGAGACGATAGGGCAGTATCCGGTCAGCGTCCAAGTCGGCATAGAGGATGGAGTCATAATTCACGCTGAGTCCCTCGATCACTTCCAGCCGGCGCAGATGCTCCTGATTAATCAGCTTTCGTTCTTTGTCGTATTCTTCGATTAAATTTTGCAGTTTTTGCTCTTTTTGCTTTTTCTCCTGCAGAAGCTGCTGCTTTTCGGAAAGGTGCCGGTTCTTTTTGTCTGTAGTGTCTAAAAGAAATACGTAGAAAATTCCTCCCACAGAGTTGATATGAATATAATGGCCGTAATCCTCAATCCAGCGGATTTCCCCATCCGTTCGGATAATCCGGTATTCCACAAAATCCAGATCATACTGACTGTCGGCAATTTGCTCCTGAATGCTTTGCTCCACGTCCGCCAAATCATCCGGGTGAACGATGCCGCGGAAGGATTTGCCGGTAAATTCCATAAATTCTTCCAGGGTATCGCACTGAAAAATCCGCAGCAGGGATTTGTTGGCATAGATAATTTCTTCTGACTCATCGGCGCGGTAGATCAGAAATCCGCCTGGTATTTCATCCATAAAAGCAATAATTTCCTGAACGGTCTCATTTTCCTGAGGTTCTGAAGCAGTCAGGAAATATTTAAACAAGTTATGATTTGTTGTTGGTTTACTCATGTCATGTCCCCCTGATAAGCAGATTATCATACACTGAACTATCATTCAGTGTAGCATATTTTGGCAGAAAAGTCAATTTTTCAAGGGGTTATTTGTCAAACAATGGTATTGACAGCAGACAACTAAATGTGTATAATACAGAAATGAAAAATAAAGTTTATTTGGCATGGTGAGATAGTGAAACAAGAGAAAGAGAGGAAGAAAAATGAGAAGTGATCATGTAAAAAAAGGAATGCAGCAGGCCCCCCACCGTTCTCTGTTTAATGCGTTGGGATTTACCAGTGAAGAGATGGAGAAACCGTTAGTTGGAATTGTAAGCTCCTATAATGAAATCGTTCCGGGGCATATGAATCTGGACAAAATTGTAAATGCAGTGAAGCTGGGGGTAGCAGAGGCCGGCGGCGTTCCGGTGGTATTTCCGGCCATTGCAGTTTGTGACGGAATTGCCATGGGGCATACCGGCATGAAATATTCCCTGGTTACCCGTGATCTGATTGCGGATTCCACGGAATGTATGGCGCTGGCTCATCAGTTTGACGCTCTGGTGATGGTGCCGAATTGTGATAAGAATGTGCCGGGGCTTCTGATGGCGGCGGCAAGAATCAATGTGCCTACGGTGTTCGTATCCGGCGGGCCCATGCTGGCAGGCCGTGTGAAAGGGAAAAAGACCAGTCTTTCGTCCATGTTTGAGGCAGTGGGCTCTTATGCGGCAGGAACTATGACAGAAGAGGACGTATGTGAATTTGAGGAGAAGGCATGTCCCACCTGCGGTTCCTGCTCCGGCATGTATACCGCCAATTCCATGAACTGCCTGACAGAAGCCCTGGGCATGGGACTGAAGGGAAACGGAACCATTCCGGCCGTTTATTCTGACCGTCTCCGTCTGGCAAAACATGCCGGCATGGCTGTGATGGAAATGTATCGAAAGAATATCTGTCCCAGAGACATTATGACAAAGGAAGCCGTTTTGAATGCGCTGACAGTGGATATGGCCCTGGGATGCTCCACCAACAGCATGCTCCATCTTCCGGCCATTGCCCATGAAATAGGATTTGATTTCGATATTGGATTTGCCAACGAAATCAGTGAAAAGACGCCGAACCTCTGTCATCTGGCGCCGGCAGGACCTACGTATATGGAAGATCTGAACGAAGCAGGCGGCGTTTATGCGGTTATGAACGAACTGGCAGAATTAAATTTATTAAATCTGGATTGTATTACTGTAACAGGAAAGACTGTAGGGGAAAATATCAAAGGGTGCACCAATAAGAACCCGGAAGTCATCCGCCCGCTGGACAATCCCTACAGCGCTACCGGCGGCCTTGCCGTATTGAAAGGAAATCTGGCGCCGGAAGGCAGCGTGGTAAAACGTTCTGCAGTTGCGCCGGAAATGATGGTGCATGAAGGCCCGGCCCGGGTATTTGACTGTGAAGAGGATGCCATTGCAGCTATCAAGGGCGGAAAAATTGTTGCCGGCGATGTGGTGGTTATCCGGTATGAAGGCCCCAAAGGCGGCCCGGGTATGCGTGAAATGTTAAATCCAACTTCAGCAATTGCAGGAATGGGCTTAGGCTCCACGGTTGCACTGATTACAGACGGACGGTTTTCCGGCGCGAGCCGGGGCGCTTCCATTGGCCATGTTTCTCCGGAAGCAGCGGTAGGAGGAGCCATTGCACTGGTGGAAGAGGGAGATACTATCAAAATTAACATTCCGGAGATGAAACTGGAACTGGATGTGCCGGAAGAAACCCTTGCAGCGCGGAAAGCAGCTTTAAAGCCCAGAACTCCGAAGGTAACAGAAGGATATCTGGCCCGTTATGCCCAGATGGTGACCTCCGGCGCAACCGGAGCCGTGATGAAGAAGGAACTGTCATAATGCAGAGGAGTTTGGTATGTTGAGAATTGGATGTCATCTGTCCTCCTCCAAAGGCTTTTTGGCTATGGGAAAAGAGGCAGTGAAAATAGGCGCGAACACCTTTCAGTTTTTTACCAGAAATCCAAGGGGCGGCAAGGCAAAAGCTTTAGATCCGGCTGATATTGCCGCCTATCTGGAGTATGCAAAGGAGCATGGGCTGGCTGAGATTCTGGCCCATGCGCCCTATGTCTTAAATGCCTGCGCCAGGGATGAGGGGCTGCGGCAATTTGCTTATGAAACCATGTGCGATGATTTGAGCCGTCTGGAGTATATTCCCAATGCCATGTATAATTTCCATCCCGGCAGCCATGTGAAGCAGGGGGTGGAAACCGGAATCCAGTATATTTCTGATATGCTGAACCGGATCAATGAGAAAGGATATCAGTCTGTGATCCTTCTGGAAACTATGGCGGGAAAAGGAACGGAAATCGGCAGGAATTTTGAAGAACTGCGGGAACTCATAGATCGTGTGGAGGACAGCAGCCGTCTGGGAGTCTGCATGGATACCTGCCATGTGTTTGACGGCGGGTATGATATTGCAGGAAATCTGGAGCAGGTATTAGAGGAATTTGACCGTGTGATTGGACTGAAACGGCTGAAAGCCATGCATTTAAATGACAGCATGAACGGACTGGGAAGTCACAAAGACCGTCATGAGAAAATCGGGGAGGGCAGCATTGGCCTTTTGGCCTTTGGCGCCATTGTCACCCATCCCCGGCTGAGCCATCTGCCGTTCTTTTTGGAAACGCCCAATGACCTTGACGGATATCAGCGGGAAATTGCATTGCTGCGAAAGGAAGCCGGGACATGAGAAAAAGAAAATCCTCCGCCGTTTCAAAAAGAAGCATTTTCGCAGGCGCAGTCTGTTTGTGTCTGCTGATTGGCGCGGCAGTGATTCAGCAGAATTGGGGAAAACAGGGCCATGAAGCCGGACAGGAGCAGTCTGCAGAAACTGCAGTTTTGGAAGATAAAAAGAAAGAGTCTGCTGAAACGGCGGACATGGAGCATATGGAAGAGCCGTCCGCCAAAGCTTCAGAACAGAAAGAGCCCGGGGAACAGGAGGTTACAAAGCCAGACAGCGATGCTTCGGAGAATTCTGAAACATCGGCCCCAGCCCAGAGCAGCTCCCGGATATTGGAATTAGCGAATATTCAGGCAATGGCTGCCGGGGAAATTCTGGACGTTTCCGCCTTATCCCGGGAATTTTTGGACAGCCTGTTCTACAGTCAGGAAATCTCAGAGGAGCTCCGTCAGCGTATCTGGGGCAGCTCCTATCAGGAAAACAATCATATTTCCCTGTCAGAGCTTCGCTATCTGCGGGTGCTTCATGCGGGATTTGACGGAGAAACCCATATCGGGGAATTGATCGTCAATCAGTCCATTGCGGAGGATATATTAGAGATTATGTCTGAATTATACCGTCAGAATTATCCGATTGAGAAAATGCTTCTGATTGACGAGTACGGCGCAGACGATGAGAGCTCCATGTCAGATAATAATACATCTGCATTTAATTACCGCGAAATTGCAGGCTCTTCCAAGCTTTCCAGACATGCCCTGGGTCTGGCCGTTGATATCAATCCCAGATATAACCCTTATGTGAAGCAAAAAGCCGGAGAAGTTCTGGTAAGCCCTGCCAACGGCGGAGCATACGCGGACAGAAGCCAGGAATTTCCTTATAAAATCACAGAAGGAGATTTGTGTCTGCAGCTTTTTTCAGAATATGGCTTTCAGTGGGGCGGATACTGGAATTCTGTGAAGGATTATCAGCATTTTGAGAAATAGTGGAATTGATTTATAAATATGCTGTAGGATTAAGCGTGCTGAAAAATCATGGAGGGGCTGTCGCATTAAGAAATACAACTACAAGATATGGTATAATTTTTGGTTACAAATTATTATATCTTGTATGTTTACTTCTTAATGTGACAGCCCCTTCATTTTTATTGTTTGATGTGTCCCATCCGTTAATTTCGCTGAAAAAACAGCTATAATTGAAGGCCCGGTTTACAAAATATTTTCTATATT
>NZ_JBQIOP010000065.1:0-18242 GCF_056822245.1 Petralouisia sp.
ACGATGGACACCCTTGCTCTTGGCTATACACTTCCCACTATCAGGGCGTGTTACGGACTTTCACCGATTAGATTGCGCCCATACTGGGCGCACATAAAAAAACACGACATGAGGTTTTCATGTCGTGAGATGTTTGCTATATGGAGTGAGATGTTCAGCGTGCAATTACCACTGTAAGGATAAAGTGTTTTTGCACATCAACTTCAATATAACCTCCATTTTTTTCTGCGGTATTTTTGATATTCAACAATCCAAATCCATGATCGCCAGTATTTTTAGTGCTTGCTATCAGAAAATTGTTTCTGGCCTCAACTGGGGCAGATAAAGGATTTTCAAAAGATACCACAAAGAAATTATCTGTCTGCTTTATTTTAACATTGATATACCGCTTGCTTTCATCTTCAATTCTTAGATTGCCCTCAATCGCATTGTCAAGTGCATTGGAAAAGATTGTGCAGATCTCCAAAGCGGATAAAGTCAAGCCACTATGAAAAGAGCCAGAAATATCAAATGCTATACCATATTCCTTAGCCGTGTAATACTTTCCATTGATAATTGCGTCTGCAATATCATTTCCGACATGGTAAAAAGGATTTAAGTCTTTCCAGCCATCTGTAAGATTTTGAACGAATTTTTTGATTTCGGGATAATTTTCTTCCTCGCAGAGAGCATGCAAACAAAGCAGATGATTTTTCATGTCGTGTCTATATTTGCGCAGCTCAGTTTGACTATCTTTATAAATTGAGAAATAGCGTAATTCCATTTCCATGTACTGATTGTTAAGCTGGTACATTGTCTTATAGTAACTGGACACCTTGTTTCTAAAAATTAAAAGACAGAATAGGAAATTCAGTAGAACAGTTACAATGATGAGTAATCCTATCATTCCATATCGGTCAGATTGCTCGAACAGGCCAAATGCTGGATCAACAATGAAACTTACATACAAGGAAAAAATGTTAAGGGCAAGACAAAATGCTATATCTGATTTTCCGATTATGCAAATATTATGGATAGCTTTCTCATAATTCTTGTGGCAAAAAGTCAAAATGATTATATCAATAATTGCATATAGGACAGTAACAGTTATATCTATATCAAGTCCGACCATTCCAGCGAGCAATGAAATCATATTTGCTGGAATAAACAAAAATTGAATGATGATAAGGGAGTGAACAAATTTTAAGATTTTCTTTTCAACCGGTATGAGCAGAATTAAAACCAGCGGATATAAGACTGTCATAATAGCAACAGCCTCCAGAATTTTATCTTGATAAACAAAAATCTGCTCAATTACGGCAATCAGAGTAATATAGCTCCAAAACCTTAAATCAAATTTTAATCCCGGACAATACAGCAGACGGATTAAGGCCGTCCATGCCAGCAAGTCCAATATAACGGAAAATAAATTCAAAACCTCCATAGAATTACCTCGCTGTCCGTTTCACAAACTCCCGAAAAAAAGCTGTAAATTCCTTGAAACGCAATCGGCTAAGAGGGATTGTTTGACCACCATTCAGTATTATTTCTATTTTGCTATATGACTTCACAAATCGTAAATTTACTAAATAGCTTCTATGTACTCTATAAAATCCTTCTTGTGAAAGCCGCTGTTCATAATCATTCAAATTTCCACGGTGCAATAACTGCTGTTCCGCTGTTGATACTAAGACCTCTTGATTTTGGGCTTCAAAATATAAAATATCATTCAATGGAATAATATACTCGCCGTCTTTGTTTTGGAATGAAATGCTTTTTATAGATAAGAGTTCTTCCTTAGCAGCTTCTATTGCTTCAATCAGTTTATTTTTATTGATCGGTTTAATAAGATAGCGAAATGCGGAAACTTCATATCCAACTGTTGCAAATTCATCATGGGATGTAATGAACACAACAAAGGTTTTGGGCGAGAGTTGTTTCAATTCCTTCGCAACTGTAATTCCGTTGACTTTATCCATTTCTATATCCAGCAAGAGTAAATCATAGGTTAACTTTGATGTAGAAATTTTCTGCAAAAATTCTTCTCCCGAGCGATATTCGTCTATTCGCAAATCTATATCATGGTAAGTTTCAAATATAAATTGATGAAGTTTCCTGTTTAGTACCAGATCATCATCGCATATTGCTATTTTCATCGTGTTTCCTCCTACGGCCATCAATCGGCTTCTCCGCAGTTTTAGGGAGCAGCCAAACACCGGCCATTTTCACAGCGCCGGGGATACGCCCTCCAGCGCAATAATAATTTACCCTACGAGGTGTCACGCCCCACTTTTCGGCGGCCTCTTTCAATGTCATATAGTCCATTTCGCACCTCCACAGAATACATTATAGTTCTTTATCTCGAATAGTACAAGTTGGAGGATGCACATTGATGAAATGAAATACTACTTTATGTAAAATTTCATTACATTCTCATAATCCAACCCGAAATGTACAATGATATAGGGTGATATGAGAATGAACCAAGATGAAAGAAGGTTTGACTTTCACGGCCTCGGGGCAGCTCTCAAAAGAGCCAGAGAAGAAAAGGGCTGGACACAAGCCTACGTTGCGGAATTAGTAGACCGTGACTCCCGTACCATTATGAATATTGAGAACAAAGGTCAATATCCCAGCTTCGACCTTTTTGTTAAACTCATTACTATGTTTGACGTTTCAGTTGACCAGTTTATTCATGCGGACGGAGGGGCAAGGTCAAGCTCTTGCAGAAAGCACATTGATGTACTTCTAAACTCCATGAATGAAAAAGAGCTTGTCGTGATAGAAGCCACAGCCGAAGGCATTAAGAAAGCCAGAGAAACGGAGGTTCCAGAATAAGGGCCTCTGTTTTTTTGCGCCATTTTAGGGGCTGCCGCTAAGTGGCAAGCAATGCCTCTGTGGCCACAAGTGGCACAAAGGCGGCTTGTTGGGGCTCGCCCCAAACCCGTATCTTCGGGCCAACATGGCCCGAAGTGTCAGCGTCGCTTTGCTCCTTATTTCCATAACCTTAACGCTCCTTTTCCTGCTTTCTTCCTGGCTCGGTGTAGCCCATCAGAGTGTCAATGTTCGCCTTGATCGTGACGATCTCCTGCATATCCCGTCGTGCCTTTTGATATTCTCCATAGAGCTGTTTTTTCTTTGCTGTGAGCTTATGGCCTTCCTCCTTCAGCACATCCATTTTAGGGAGCTTTGCCCCGCCCAGCAGAGAGCGCATTTCCGCTTGTGCAGCCCGGTACAGTTCAAGGTCGGCCTCATGCTCCGCAAGGAATTTCCGGCTGTACTTCGTCGCCTTATACTGCTCAAAGACCGGACGGGTTTTGGCATACTGAACCGTTGCGGCCTTTAGCCCGGCATTGGTTTTCATGGCCTGTTCCGTATGCTTGACCTGCTCGGAAATGGCATGGAAACGGTCTGCCGCCTCGGTAGCTTTCTGTGCCAACTGCTCATAATCGGTCAGGCCATTGTCCTGTATATAGGCAAGGGCAGCGGCCATCTGCTTAATGTTAAATACCTTCGCCCAGCGTTCATATCCCGGTCCCTTACCGGCAGCCAGTTTAGCTTGAATATCCACCGCCAGACTGATTTTCCGCTCCGAATGTCCGGGGCGTTTTTCTTTGCCCTCAATGGCGGCCAGAACATCTTGCAAGTCGTAGCCGTCCCCCAGCGTGGAGGCCCGCAGACGGGTAAAACGTTCCTGTCCCTGCCCGGTCAGCCGGAAACTGATACCGCCGCCCCGAACCTTCTTGACCTCATATCCCACCCGCTTCATCAGATTGAGAAATTCGTCCAGATCAGCGGGGCGTTCCGCCAGTGCAGTATCAATGGCGAGGCGCAGCCTGTCCTGATAGGAAAGCGGCCCTTTTCGTTCTTTCTGCCATTCTCCATAATTCCGATACTTACCCTTGCTCCGGGGCTTCGGGTTCTCCACGATGGACAGCCCGTTTTCAAGGCACAGCCTGTCAGAGAGCCGCCGAAGGGCGAAGCTGGAGCCCCAAAAATTTCGGTATTTCCGGGTGCAGTCGAGGGTGGTGGAGTTATAATAAATGTGACAATGGATGTGCTGTTTATCGGTGTGCGTGGTAACGATAAAAGCGTGCCGCCCCTTTGTCCAGCGCATAGCCAGCTCATAGCCGATACGGTTCGCCTCCTTCGGGGTGATCTCGCCCGGATAGAAGGATTGTCGTATCTGATAGCACAGCACATCATTTTCTTTTTTCTGTTCCCGCCCCGTCATAGCGGCATAGCTGGCCTTTGCCAAAAGGAACTCGTCTGCCACGGTGGCCGGATCACATTCATAAGCGGAGATATACTTTCCGCTTTCTGTTTTCTCCGGGTCCTTGCCATAGTCCAGACAATCCCGGATAGCCTCAGCAATCGTTTCGCCTTCGCCCGCATGGCGCTGTAACAAAGTTGTGGTAGCCAGAAATCATCCCTCCTTTCCATGAGAAAGGGGCGGCCCATTCAGACCGCCCCGACTTCGGGCCAGTATGGCCCGAGGCTGCTTAACTTGCCAGGAACCGATACAGAGCGGATTTGCCTCCGTCCAGCGCCCAGAGAAGGGAGCCCGCCGCCGCTTGCAGTCCATACGGCGAAAGAAGGAAGGCAAGAAACAGAAATACAATCCCGCCTATGGGCGTCGGCGTGAAAAAGAGAGCGACACCCAGCACCACCAGGATCACAGAGGCAATCGTCAGCAGGACGGCACAAATATCAAACAGGAACACCAGCAGAGCCGCCAGAAGGGACAGCGCCAACGCAAAGGGAGCGACCAATATTTTCAGCAGTATCTTCATCTTCAAAACCTCCTTTATCTTTTCTATCTTCATTTTACCATGCCTGTCCGGGGACATAAATGTTGCGAAAGATTAGTGAATCCTGTCCTAAATCTATTTTCAAATAAAAACGGATGGTCTAATGAAACCATCCGTTTTTAAACATATTCTATTTTTCTGGTTTGATAGTTTGCTTAACCAGTTCAGTTTTTTGTTTCTCAATGAGATTTGAGTAAACTGCATAAGCAACATTTTGAAAATAATCGATATACAAACTCTGGTCACTTGCAGGTAAAGGGGCCAAACGTTCTATACCGTCATCTTCAAGCTGGTATGTTTTTACAATATTGATTTTCAAGTCGGTTTGCTTAAAATTCACATCGATTACTATTGTTATCGGGAGTGTCTTGTGCGATAACTTGTAACTCATACTTGAAAAAATAAAACCTTGAGACATACATTCCTTTACAAAATCATTATTTCTTAACCCGTCACCTTTTAAAATCGCACTACTAATTCCCGAAAGGCGTCCGGTGGGTTCAGAAGCATCAATTTCGCCTGATGTAGTCTCGTCATTTTCATCATCAATGCTTTTTTCATCTTTGTTTACAGTAACATTAATAATGTCTGTTAGTTTCCATTCTTTGTGAGTGTACGCGCCAAAATCATCAAAGAAATCTACCTTGTGTGCCTTTAAAAGACTTGCTAAAGTTATTCTTTTAAGACCAAATACAGCCTGCTCACTATCTTCTTGAATCATTTCATCCAGAAGTGTGACAAACTGTTTTGATTCGGACATTCCTTCGTGCCGTATGCTAACTTTATACTTCTGCGAATCATCTTCTAACGGGGAAATGGTAACATCTAAAGTCACTGTTCGCGTTTCAGCAATTTTAATACGGCCTCTTTGGGGTTTTTTATATATGTACTGCAATGTTACGCTGGTTTGATTTCTTGCAATGTTTTTTAATGTATACTTAGTATTCGAACTACGGCCTTTATTGACAAATTCATCTGCTATACTCGTCAGAAAATCTTCTTTGGACTGTTCGCTTTTAGGAGAGATTATGACAACAGTAGACTTCAAGTTGTTTTGCTCAAAATTCATAACCTCTTGCATCTGAGTCATAGTTGCAGAGCCAAAAAAATGATGGTGTATCAAGTCAGAAAGAGCCTCTGAATTAGTACATACGGGAAGGATACCTTTTTGCCGTAAAACATATTTGACACTTTGAGCGTTAATTAGTTTATCGTCTATTAATTTTTTAAGGTCATCCCCCTTAACAAAGGATTGAACTGCCATTATTCTCGCCTCCCTTATGACTCATAATAGATTCTTGATAAACGACGATTATCCATCAGATAATATTTAAAAGTATCTTTCTCTGCGAACATTTTTGAAAAAGATTCTTTAATGTGATCTATGTCTTTTTCTGTTTCAGGATAAAAATAGAAATGAACTTCTTGATAACGATCACTTCTCGATTCTAATTGTAATTCATTAATCATATCCTGCAAATACTTTAAAGAATCATCTGTAACATGCTCAAAACAAAACAGGGCCTTTATATCAACCTTTGTTGTAATGCCTTGGTTAGTTACACTTTTAATATAGGATGCCAAGATGTAGTCGGAAAATAAATATGTTGGCGTGACTACAGGTGAACGATCCCAGGTAGAACCACCAATGGATGGATATATAATGCCAAAGCTATTTTCAATACTGTTTTGCTTAATTTTCGCAATTTCAGCATTAAAAGAACACCATTTTTCAAGCCTACTATTATCTGCAAGATAAATCATTAGAGGATGGCGACGTCTTGGAACCTTAATTTGGGAAATGCTTTTTAACGCACGTTCCATCTCGTATATGTTATCACTCGAATTATATAATAAAATCCCACCGATTAAAGTATATTCTTCTAAATATGTAGTTAAGGCAGGAGATGTTGAAGCACACTCAATAGTATTACACAATTCCTCAACCCATAATGACAAATTACTCGGAATAAAGTTAGACCATTCGCGATGTTTGCATTCTATAATAAAAGCCTCTTGGCGTTTAGTGAAAGGATTATAATATCCTGCTAATATATCTACACCATGCGTTTTTTTGTCAGAAGATTTTGCATTTTTATGTGCAGCTCTTATACAATCAATTTGAACATCTTGAGCTAAAATCTTCCATTCCAAATGCTCAAAAATAGAATTTCCATAGTGCTCTAATTTTTTTCCAATTCTTTGACTAAGTTCGCCCATTAATGTTCACCTCCATTTAGCAAGATTTGATGGAGAAACAATATTTCTTCATCGTCCATCGAAGAACGAGACTTATAAACGGTAACTCGCCCCTTTGCTGTAATCCGGAGTTTAATTGAACTATTATCACAGTAAAGAATAATAGTCATGCTTGAAATTTTATCATTATATTTCTGTAGGATAGAAAAAGCATCTCCATACGATGAAAGATCCACAGTAAAGTTGCCAACAATATCTTCCGTAAAGAGAAAATCTTGAAAGCAGACTTTAGAGACTTTTAATTTATAACCTTTCAATTTTTCTAATAGAGTGTCAATCGTAACTTCGACACTATTAATGGAAATAGGTGCTAACAAATTTGATAGCTCAAATACTAATTTGTTTGCCGAAGTTTTGTTTCCCCAAATTTCCAAAAAATCATCCGTAATGCTGAAAGAAATAACATTTGCTTTAGGAACAATACGATATTCAAAAACTCTCTGCTCAGGGTTATAATAAGATTCTTGAGCATTTTGGACAATGACATATTCGCCCAGTAGTTCATTGGCACTAATCATTTCCAAATTAAAATAGGTATTTTCATCTTCTGGATAACCTTTCAAGCGTGAATATATTGATTCTACATTGATTTCTGCCGGTGAACGCAATTCATATATAAAAATACTGCTGGAAGCCATCGAGTTACCTCCTTTAAAAATATTGTCAGAATCTACAATTAATTTAATTATACGACTATATAGAAAAGTTATCAATGCCATAGTAGGCAAAAGTTATCATCAAAATGAAAAAGGAAGGGCGACAGGCAAAACCTGCCGCCCTCGTCTTACTTTGCCACCAGCTCGGAGAGCTCCCGCAGCACCTTTGACACCTCGCCCCACAGTTTTTCATAGTCCCGCTTCAATCCGTCGATTTCATCCGGGTACACGCCATAGGTATGCGCGTGTATGGCAACCTGATTGAGATTGTTAGAACAGCGTCGTTGCAGAGAGATCAGCTCTTTTACGGGCGCAAGGTCGATGTGCAGGATATACCCATTCAGAGCCATTTTCCGTACATAAGCCCCGGCGTTGAAAATGCCCGCCTCAGCCATCCGTTCATGGATGGCTGCCAGCTCGTCCGGCGTTACCATGACGTGCAGATGGACATTCCGCTTGCGGTTCTCCATCAGCGTTCCAGCTCCCGGCCTTTCCGGCGCTCTTTGGGTTCCTTTACCTTATCAAGCGGTTTTGCGTCCAGCTCCGGGGGCGTGGGTTGGATGGGCGTGTTGTTGGGTACGCCGTCGATCATGTTGCAGTTCTGCTCCGTGGAGAGCTCGGCGGTTTTCAGATAGTTGTCTTTTTCGTGCATGGCGATCCTCCTTTATCGTTCCTCATGGTTTTTATGGCTCCGCTTCTGGCATGGCTCCTTTTGGGGTTCCTGACCTCTGGTTCCGTCTTTGAGCCGGGCGGTAATGGGTGGGCGCGCCCGGTCAGGATTGCCCGGTGCGGGTTTCAACTCATAGTCCTCCATCTGTTTTTCGGTCAGCGGCTTTGCGTAGGTCAGTTCGCCCCATGCCATCAGCCTGCCGTCTGCCACAGGACGCCGCCTGTCGTCATCGTAGTTGACGATGGAAAGAGGCTGGTTATCCGGCAGCTTCGGGTAAGTTCCTATGTCCACGGGCCGCTGGGTGGAATAATAGCGGTAAACGCCCTCCGGTCCCAGCTCGGTATGCTTGACCGCCGCATGGTAAAGCTGCTGATAGTCGTCCACCCGGCGGTCAAAGTCCCGCTGCGCCCACGCCTGACTGGTTTCATAGCGGCCCCAGTAGTAATCCCGATGGCCGTTTTCCCCCTCGGTAAACTGCCAGGTCACAAAGGGGCTCGGCGCTCCCGGATTATGCCCCAGCGCAAAGCCGTGTCCGGTTTCAAAGGTGGCAGCTTTCAAAATCACATATCCTTGTACTGTCTCCAAGAGATACCTCCTTTCTGTGCTTCGGGCCAACATGGCCCGAAGTGCTGGATGTTACGAAATAAGAGGGAAAACCGGGGAGGAATGTAATAAGATATTCCCACCCCGGAAACACCCTCAAAAAAGCCCGGAATGTCAAGCCTTTGGAGGCGGCAAATCGTAACAGCCGCCCGGCCTTTTCTCCCGCATTTTCCTCATGCGTTCCCGGCTTTTCCGGCGGTTCCCTTCGGTCTTGCAGGCGTCGGAACAGTAGGCTTGGCGCCCCTCGGGCAGAAACGCCTTTCCGCAGACCGCACAGACCCGCAGCTCCGGGGAGATGCCTTCCGTTGTCAGCGCCGCTTGAAGCTCCGGGTCAAGGGGCAGGACAGCCTCGCGGAAGTAACGGCAGTATGCTCCTGTCCAGCACTTGTGCAGCATATAGCAGGCACAGTCAAGAGGAAGGCACAGGCCGCTTTCCCGGTCGTAGTTGGCACACATCCCCGTGACAAGAGAACGGATCTTCTTCTTCTCATCACGGGTCAGCTCCCGGGCGTCCATTTAAGACTTCAGGCCACGATGGCCCGAAGGGCGGGGCTCCACGATCAGTGCCCGGAACTTCTTCCGGCACTGTTTTTTCTTTCCTTTGCATTCCTTGTAATAACGACATCCCTTACAAGGGTCGTCATTGTCCCAGCCGGGGTGCGGTACTTCCTTCATCATTCGTTCAAAAGGGCTGCTTGTAAAATTCATTCTCATTCCTCCGTATCTTCCTCCCACGGCGGGGTATCTTCGTCCTCGGGTTCCTCTGTGATCTCATCCAGCTCCCCGTCCTCATATTCGCAGTAATCATCTTCCAAATCCGGGGCCTCATGCTTCGGCTTGTAAATCTTGAAATAGTAACCAATTCCGCCGCCGGCCAGCACCACCACACCGATCAGGAGCAGAGAGAGAAGGGGGCTGTCCTTTTTCTCCGGCTCGGGTTCCGGTACTTCCTCCACAGGTTCGGTGGGCTTTGGCTCTGGCTCAGGGGTCACTTCTTTGGGCGGTTCCTTACCCTGTTCGGCAAGAGGCAGAAGGTCGTCTGTGGTAACGGTATTGAGGAAATAGACGTTCTCGCTGGTTTTCTGTTTGTCGATCACCAGATAAAACACGCTCTCGTCTGCGGTGGTGATGGTGTAGAACTCCTTTCCATCCTCGTCGGTGGCATTGTCCACCACGGTTCCCGTCCCGTCCGGGGTAAAGGGGTTCTGGGTTTCCGGTTCTGCTTCGGTTTCTGCCGGGGCGGGAGCTGTCTCCGGCTGCGGCTCGCTGCTCTGTGCATAGGCCGGGACCGTAAAGATCAGGCAACACAAAAGGCTGGCAGCCATCGCCGCCAGCCTGCGGTATTTAGTTTTCTTCATGGGCTGTGTCCTCCTTTCCGGGTTCCTCCGGCTTCGGGTCAGTATGGCCCGAAGCGGTAAGGCTGTTTTTGGGGTCATTCAGAAAAGCCATAAGCTGGGCGGGCGTCAGTTTGAGCGAGCGCACCGCCTGTACGATCTGGCTGTTTTCTTCCTCCTGTTTCTGCTTTTCCAGCTCCCGGATTTTGGCCTGCCACTCGGCGGCCTTCTCCCGGGCCTTTTCCAGCTCCTTATCGAGCTTGTCGATCTTGTTCATGCAAGGGCTCCTTTCTTCTGGCTCACAAACGCCCGAAGGCGTAGAAATGTGTCTGCCAGTAGCTTGAATTGATATTTGCGTATTGGATGGGCGACCCGCAATGCAGCATCATCCCGTCGCCCACATAAATCCCCACATGGGACACAGGACCGGGGCTGTCATAGGTTCCCGTGAAAAAGATAATGTCGCCGGGCTTTGCCTCGGAGGGGGAAATGATAGCGCACTGGTTGTAGATGCCCTGCGCCGTGGTACGGGGCAGGTTGTGGACGCCGCTGGCCGTGTACACCCAGCAGACAAAGCCCGAACAGTCAAAGGAGGTGGACGGGCTGGAGCCGCCCCACACATAGGGCCAGCCGATGTACTTTGTGGCTTCTTCCATGAGCGCCGCAAAAGCCGGGTCATCCAGCGCCTCGCCGGGTATCTCATAGCTGGGGCCGGTATCTTCGCCGCCGTTGTAAATCCCTTCCCACAGATAGGGCTTGTTGCCTTTGAGCTGCTGCATAACGGTGTAGATTTCCCGCTGCTGTTCGTCAAGCCTCGGCAGGATCACGGCGGGCAGCGTTTTGTTTGTGAGGGTCACATTTAAGATGTAATACTCATAGGGGACTTCCTCGGTGGTGGTTTCCCCGGTCTCCGGGTCGGTGCTGGTTTCGGTGCGGTAGCGTATCTCGACTTCCTTCGTCAAGGTCAGTTCATACTGTGCCTCGAAAATCTCCCGCAGCTCGTCCTGCACCTGTTCACGGAAATAGACATGGTACTTTGCCGAGAGATAGGACGCCAGCTCATAGGGATTATGGCCGATCTCGTCCACGGAATAGCGGTACTCGTCATAGCCGGGATGGGTGCTTTCAATGTTCGCTACCGTCTGCGCCAGCTCGTTTTCCAACGCTGTGTAGTCCTCGTCCACCCCCAGCAGGTCCGTATCCTCCGAGGCGTAGGAGGTGCCGGATAACGCATTGGCAAGGCCGCTGCCAAGCGTGGGGAAAATGGAACTTACCGCCGACACAAGAAAACAGAGCAGCAACAGCAGGAGTAGGATCAGCACCGCCACAGGATGACGGGTCACAAACTGCGCCGCCCGACGGGTCGCAGTTCCCGAAGCGGCAGCGGTTTTCTTTGCGGCCTTTGCGCCCTGTTTTGCAGCCGCCTTTGCTTCTTTGGAATACCGGCGTTTCAGTTTCCATTTCTGCTGCACACGGGAAAGCGGATTGCTGGCAAGCTCCGGGTGCTCGGAGGCCATCTTCTGAAAATCCACATTGGCCCGGGCTTTTATGTCCTTCCGTTCCCACTTTGCCACCTTCCGGGCCGGGTGCTCCCGGTATCTCCGTTTGGCATACCGGGTCAGTTTCCGGGCCCCGGCCTCTGCGGCCAGCTCGGATTTATGGGCTCCTTCCACACCCACATTTTCATGCTCGACCTCGTGAATCTTGTTGTGGACATAGAACCATGCTTCTGTACGGGCTCCCCGGACTGCCTTTTTTGCAAGCCCCGGCGGCTTCTTCGCTGCCTGTTTTGCCTCGGTCTTGTCCAGTTTCTCCCGGGCCTTTCCCAGCATTTCCCCGGCGTGTTCCGCTTTTGCCTGTGCTTTCTGGTACTTGTCCTTTTTGCTCCCGGCCTTCTCGGCGGAGCCCTCCGGCTCCTGTGCCTTGCCGGTATCCTGCGGCCCGCCCGCTTCATCCTCCTGCCTCATGCGGTCAGATGGACGGCTTTTCCGGCTGTCCTCTTGAAACTTGCCGCTTTTGGACTTCGGGCCATCGTGGCCCGAAGCGCCGGTCTGCCCGGTATCCTCGTCCTCAAACCGCAGACGTCGGGATGGTGCGGGGGAAGGCCCTTCCCGTTCAGCCGGTCCGGGGCGATTGCCCCCGGTATCCTCCGTCGGCCCCGGCCTCTGAAAATTCCGTTTGTCCGGTTTCTTTCCGATGATGTATCCCTCCTTTCCAAACCTCGGGCCAACATGGCCCGAAGTGTGTTATGCCCGGTTCATTTCCTGTTTTTTGTCCTCCGGGCGGGTGGTCATAATGGCGTACAGCTCGGTATTCTGCGGGAAGCGGTCAACAAACGGGATGGTGGTATTCCCGAAGAACAGCAGCCCTTCGCCGGAATTGGTATGGGTCACATAGGAAAGCTGGTGGGGGCTGATCCCAAGCTGTTTGGCTAAAATCTGCCGGTCCCCCTGTGCCTGCGAGAGCAGCACAAGGAAGTCCGAGTTTTCAAAGATGTTCTCAATCTCCGGGCTTGCCAGAAAATCCTTTACGTTCTGCGTTAAAGCACTCGGAACGCACCCTTTTTTTCGCAGCATTTTCCAGATCGCCACACAATAGCTTGCCGTCAGACGGTCACGGAGCAGCACATGAAATTCGTCAAAGTAGCACCATGTAGCGATACCGCGGAGGAAATTCATGGACACCTGCGAGTTTACCAAGTCCTGCATAATGAGCATGGCAATCGTCCGAAGCCCGGCCCCCAGCTTTTTTAAGTCAAGGCATACCAGACGGCGGTTCAGGTCCACGTTGGTTTCATGGTTGAACACGTTGAGAGAGCCCGACACATAAATTTCAAGGGCCGTCGCCAGCCGCACCGCCTCGCCCTCCGGCTGGGAACAGAGCAGGTCATACAGGGTTTGGAGGGTCGGCATTTTGCTTGTTTCCGGGTCCTGCAAGTGTTCCCGGTACATCTGGCGCACACAGCGGTCAATGACGGTACGCTCCACCGGCTGCAAGCCGTCCTTGCCGCCGACGATCAGCTCCATCAGCGACAGGATAAAGTCGGCTTTCAGCGCCATCGGGTTTTCCTCGTCGAAGCTCAAATCAATGTCCATCGGATTGATGTGGTGGGGGCTGTCCGGGGCGATCTCGATGACCTGTCCGCCCAGCCGCCTGATAAGGGGCGAGTATTCGCCCATCGGGTCCACCACGATAATGCGGTCTTTTGTGGCAAGGAACACGTTCACAAGCTCCCGCTTTGCGGCAAAGGATTTGCCGGAGCCCGGCACGCCGAGGAACAGGCCGTTGGGGTTTTTGAGCTTTTTCCGGTTTGCCATGATGACGTTATGGGAAAGGGCGTTGAGCCCATAATAGACGGCTTCGCCATCCATGCGGAGCTCCTGCGTCATAAAGGGAACGAAAATGGCCGTGGAGCTGGTCGTCATGCCGCGCTTGATCTCAATGCCGTTATGGCCCAGCGGAAGGCTGGAAAGAAAACCGTCCTCCTGCTGGAAGTCCAGCCGCTTCAAGGTGCAGTTGTATTTCTGGACGATACCGGACACCGTGAACAGGTCGTTGTCCAGCTCCCGGCGGGTCGGGGCCATGTTTACCACAAGGAAGGTCAGCAGGAACATTCTTTCATTCCGGCTCTGTAAATCTTCCAGAAGGGTCTTTGCGTCGTTGCTGTACGTTACAAGGTCGGGCGGGAGTATGTCCATGTCGTACCCTGACCGGGCTGCCTTTTTTTGTTCCTCCACTTTCATCTTGTCAATGTCGGAAACTTTGGCCTTGATGGATTTTACGGCGGCGGCCTGATCGACGGTCTGGATATGGAGGGTAATGGTCATTTCCGCATCCATTTCCAAAAGCTCCGCCAGCAGCTTGTCCGAGAGCTCCGAAGCCAAAATCTGCAAGTAAGAGGCAGCGCCCCAGGTCGTCCCCACCCGGAACAGTCGGCTGAAACGGAAATCAAAGCTGTCCGGGGCGATAAAGTCTTTGGTGGAAAGCCCGGTTTTGGGGATCATATCCCATGAAAACCGGAAGGGGGAGCCGCTGCCGGGGTGGAGCTGCCCGTAAAGGAGCTCCAGCCGTTCCAGCCCCGAAAGGGAGCGGCACTTGACGCCCAGCTTTTTGAAGTTCCCGCAAATGTCCGCCTCTACACGTTCCAGCCTTGCCCTGGCGGTGGAAAGGTCGTCTACGTTCACACCGAAGGTCAGGAGCTTTGTGCGGACAATGCCGTTGTTGCTTTTGGCGATCTGGTTTTCCAGCATTTCCACATACTCACACCGGACGCTGTTGTAATCGTCATCCTGCATGGGGATGTTCACGCTGTACCGGCTGCCCGGGCGGCTCCGGTGGTTGAGGAAGGAAAGCTGGAACGGAAGGCTGCTGTCAAAGTAGTTCAGACAGGCGCTCCACCCGTCAAAAATGGCTGCCTGATCTTCGGACTGTGCGAGCTGGTAGTTGATGTCCTCGTATTCAATGGTTTTGGTGTAATAGCGTTCCGCTACCCGGCACACCCCATCCCGGTACATTTCCCGGTAAGGGAGGGTCTGCTGGGCGGTGGTGGGAATGTTCTTTCCCTTTGTGAACAGGCCGAGAAGGCCCTGCTTTTCAGGCTTTTTGCCTGCGGGCTTTCCGGCCCTTCTGCTGTTTCGCAATCGGCTGCGCCTCCTTTCTGGCGCTAAGCAGCGCATAGAAATTTTCGGTTTTGTAAGGCCGCACACGGGGATAGAGGAACCGGGTGCGGATGATGTTTTTCAGCACTTTTTCCAGCGGGAGGCCGTCCCGTTCATACATAGCCAGAAAGAAGAACGGGAGCATGAGGCCGATCATCAGAAACATGGCAGCGCTGTTCCCGATACTGCCACGGGAAAACAGGTAAGCCGGGAGGCCCACCGCCGCCGCGCCGGAAAAACAAACAAGCTGGCGCTTCGTCAGGTTGAAGGCCAGCTTTGTCTTGATTTTGGAAAGGTCTTTTGGTACTGGCACATAGGCCATTTGGGTACACCTCCTTAATTGCTTCGGGCCAACATGGCCCGAGGTTATCTTGCGGCCTCTTTGGCCGGGGCTGTGCTGCGGGCAGTTTCGACGGCCTCTCGTCCGCTCTGCCTTGCCCGCCAGTATTCGGGGTGATACTGCCGAATGGACTGATTGAGTTTTTCTTCAAACTGTCCTTTGTCCTTAATGCGGTCAGGGATGTTCCACAGCTTTTTGTCCAGCAGCTCCCGGAGCACCACACTTTCCTGTGCGTCCTCCTCATAGCAGATATAGCCCTTATCCTTGAAGCCGCACTTTTTCGCCGCTGGGGAGAGGACGGCGGCTACCTCGTTTGCCACCATCGTTCCGCCGTGGCTGGCGGTAGATACCAGAAACACCCCCGGACAGAGGGTTTCACAGCTCTGCACCTCGCCCCACGGGGAGCTTTTCGGCGCATGGAACATTCCGCCCGTCCGGCTCCGATCCGCCTGCATGAGCGCCGCCTTTTCCAAGATGGCCTTCAGCTCCGGGGAAAAGTAGGCGTATTCCCGAAGGACACGGGCGGCGTCCCCGCCGCAGGCGTTCATCAACAGGGTATAGGCGTCGCTGTCCGCTTTGGTACAGCGGCCCAGCAGTTTTCCGTCGTAATAGCAGGCCGCGTCATAGCCCGTCCGTTTGCGTGGCATGGTTCCCGCCTCCTTTCTGCTTCGGGCCAACATGGCCCGAAATCAACGCTCCGCCCCACGGCTGGTCTTTTCCTTTGGGGGCCGCTCTGCCTTTGCCTGTTCGGCAGCCGCTTTTCCGGCTTTGAGCTGGTCGCTGATGGACGCACGCCCCACAGAGCCGCGCTCCGCCATCTGTTCCAGCTTTGCCTCATAGGCTTGCAGAACAGCGGTATTGAGCTGTTCCCGGAACTCCTTTGTGACAGGGTAGGCCATATCCCGGTAGCCGCCTTTGCCGTCTGACTGGCTGGGCATCCCAAGAAAGAGGCCCTTGCTGCCCTGTACGATTTTCAGATTTTCCACCACAAAGCAGTCATTGAATTTCACGCTGGCAAAGCCCATGAGATTTTTCACAGGTTCGATGACCCGCACGCTTACATCCAGTTTCATAGGGGCGGCTGATGTTCCGCCCGCAGTTTTTTCCTGCATGGATTTCTCCTTTCCGCTTCGGGTCAGCATGGCCCGAAACTGTTACAAGTTTACAGTGCTTTCAACTTCGTTTCCCCACACGTCCCATCCGGGCTTTTTTTCTCTCGCGAACAATTCCACTCGTGGTATATCGCCCATCAGTTCTACAATTTTCCGCCTGGCCTCGTCCGGCTTTTTACTGTGGCGCTCTATCGGGGAAACAATAAGCTGATGGACACCGGCAGACTTACGCTTCGGATGTCCTTTTACTGCTAAAAGACAAATTTCTGCATTGCCTCTGGTCCAGTACCCCAGACCGTAAAACCATGAGTAGGAGCGTCGGTTCCTCTTTATCCATACAAAAGCCACAGAACGATAAGAAAAGCCCCATGCTTTAATGACCTTTAAGGCTTCCGGCAGTTGTGGGAATGTTGCCCACAGAAACAGAACGCTGTCTTTTGCAGCCAAGTCGGCCACCGGAAGGGAACAGATTTCTTCAATACTCATAGTGGGATAATGAAGTTCTGCTGATCCCTGCCTGTTTTTCTGCTCATACCGCCACGGTGGATCTGCATAGATTATCGAAAATTTTTCTTTCGGCATGATCCTCCTTTCCGCTTCGGGTCAGAATGGCCCGAAGTCTCTTAATGGCAGCCGAAGATGGATTTTGCAAGACTGCCTGTTTTGAATAAGGTAAAACACAGCAGCACCGTATATCCCACGCAGCCCCAGATCGCCCCGATGGGGTCGCCGTCGGTGGCGATACTCTGGATCAGCACCGCATAGATGGCGACACAGACTAAGATCAACAGACCTTGAAAGCCCACCGCAAAGAGGGATCGGAAATAGTTCTGCCCCATGTGCCCGGTTTCCCTGTTGGGGACGGTGGCAAACGGGATAGGCGCTAAACTTGTGAGTAAATAAATTTCAATCATACGGCCATATACAATGACGAAGATCACGATGTTTAAGGCAATCATGGTAAGCTGGATCAGGAAGGACTGGAGCCAGAGCCCGAACAGAGGGCCTAACTCCATCGCCTCAAGCTCTGCCTGTAGACTGTCCAGCATATCCGGCGTGATCTCTGTCCCGTTCTGGATAATGCCCGCTGACTGCTGGATCACATGCTGGCTCACATCAAAGACCGCCAGCACGATATTGAAGGTATTCGTTAGGATCATCACAGCCACAAAGGTTTTGAACACCCACTTAAAAAACATCCATGTGTCAATTTCATGGAGGTTGTTGCGTTCTATGAGCATCTGTATCAGCTCATAGGTCATTACAAAAGTGAGGATGACCCCGGCGATTGGCAGGATGGCAGTTTCAGAGATCTGTCGTATCATGGAAAAGACCCCGGCGTTCCAGTCCGCCGGGGTCGTGCCTACCTGTGTGGCAATCTCGCCAACGCTCTGATTGACGTTATCGAAAAGGCCATCCAGATTTCCCATGATACCATCGACGAGCAGACCTTTCAGCCATTCAACGATTGCGTCGATGATAAAGTCCATACATCAGCTCCTTTTCTGGAAAAAGGGACAACGGGTGACACTTAGCTGAACAGGCCGGACAGCAGAGGGATAAGCTGAAGGCCGATCAGAACGACACCGCCGCCAGCCATGAGCTGTGTTATCCCCAATTAGTAGGAACAATACAGCTTTCTGGCGGGCGGCGGCACGTCAAGAAATATATATGGAGTTTTTAAAGAATCCCCCGGAGCAGGGGAGCGGTCAGCCTGTGACCTGCTCCACTTCCGGTATGGGTTTGAGATTAAAATGAATTTCGATAGAAATGTGTCTTGTTTTGTCGCTGTCTATGGTTTCATGGACAACGATTTCTTT
>NZ_JBQIOP010000066.1:0-17272 GCF_056822245.1 Petralouisia sp.
TGGGTGTGCGAAAAAATAGTTTGGTTGTTAATTCTATTATCTCGCATCTCCCCATAAAATGGGAGGTTTTTTTACGAAAAATTTTTAAGCGTCAGTGCTGGAAAAAAGAATCTCGAAAATGAGATTCTCTTCCAATGTCTTATTTCCAGTCTTTTTTCCTGTTGAATTTCAGATCCTTATAACTCATCTTCCGCTGTTTTCTGCATTCCAGCTTATATTTAATCAGATAGTAATTATCTACAAATTTATAAATGCCGAAGCCGATTCCAATAAGCAGCGCAACTGCCAGTACCCCCAGAAGAATGTACTTTATATTAATGTTTACCACTACTTTTTCTTCCTGCTCATTTTCTTCTTTTTCCTCATTTTTTGCCTTCTGGAACTTATATTCAGACACCTTTGCCCCGGTTATTTCAATATCTGTTCCGCCTACAGTCCGCCCGGCATACGTATAATGAATATTTCCGATAACATCTTTCGAATTATTAATTTCTGCAATTTCCGGCACAGCGTCAGTAAATGCGGCAGCTTTGGGAAGCACAATGCATCCCTCTTTATTTAATCCCACAAAGGAATCCTCATTTTCAAATATCTTATTCTCTTTGATATCCTGGGAATAATTTTTCTCATTCTCCGCTACATTCCAGAGCTGAAAATTCTCAAAGCAGTAATCAAACAGGGCTCTGGTATCCTGATAGTGATTGGGCGCCTGCTCCCTGGTTACCACACAGATCAAAGTCATGCCGTCTTTTTCTGCAAAAGTAGCCAGCGTGCTTCCGGCCACACTGGTGTATCCAGTCTTTCCGCCGATACAATAGTCGTACAGATACTGCTTGTCTCCCTTGTAATCATTAAGCATCTTATGATGGTTGCTCAGATAAGTTTCTTCATCATGCTTATTGGTAGGCGGTATGGTGTGGCGCCTGGTGTTGACAATCATGCGGAACACATCATTTTTCAGGGCCTCTCTGGAAATCAGAGCCATATCATAGGCACAGGTGACATGCTCTTCGTCCGGCAGGCCGTGGGGATTGTTAAAATGCGTATCCTTGCACCCCAGCTCCTTTGCCTTGTCATTCATCATATTGATAAAGTCATCATAATCCTTGCCCACATGCTCTGCAATGGCATAGCCGCATTCATTGGCAGACTCCAGCATCAGGCCGTACAGACATTCTTCCATGGTCATAACTTCATCCACGTCCCTGGAAATGCCGGACCCTTCCGTCTTGTAAACTGCATTCTTGGAAAAAACCACTTCTTCATCCAAATTGCTGTTTTCCACCGCCAGTAAACTTGTCATAATCTTTGTAATGCTTGCAGGGTATGACTGCTGATGGGAATTCTTATCATATAAAACCGTTCCTGTGGACGCCTCGATAACAACCGCTGATTCCCCTGCAATCTGTGGGCCTTCCGGCCAGTATTCTTCCGCCCGGACAGTCACAAAATTCATCTGAAAGAGACTTACAGCCCCTATAATCAGACCTGTCCATATCTTTCTCTTTTTCATGAAATTTCTCCTTAAGTTCTCCTGCAGGCTGCATGAACGCCTTCAAACTGCCTGCCGCATCTTTGTTAAGATATTTTACGAAATATCTCATTTATTTTACAAATCTGTTACAAGTTTCATATAGTATAACATATTGCAAGTTGCGTTGCAACTTCTGGTATGGTATTATAGCTTTATTATATCATTTTTCGGAGGTATTTATGAGATTGAGAAATATCCCAGGTTCCAGAGAAGCCATTGCAGAAAGTCATTGGTGCATCCAGGAGCCGGAGCAGTATAAAGGAAACTGGCGGCAGGTTTTTTGCAGCGGCAATCCCATCCATATTGAAATCGGCATGGGAAAAGGGCAGTTTCTAATGACTCTTGCAAAGCAAAATCCCCAAATCAACTATATCGGCATTGAAAAATATTCCAGTGTCCTCCTTCGGGCCCTTCAGAAAATGGAAGAAGAACCTCTGGAAAATATCCGCTTTATCCGAATGGAGGCAGAGACCATCTGCGATATTTTTCAGGAAAATGAGATAGCAAAAATCTATCTGAACTTTTCTGATCCCTGGCCGAAAGACCGTCATGCAAAACGGCGGCTTACTTCCCGTCAGTTTTTTGCCCGCTACAATTCCATTTTAGCAAAAGAAGGTAACGTGGAATTTAAAACGGACAACCGGGAGCTTTTTGATTTTTCCCTGGAGGAAGTAAAAGAAGCGGGATGGACGTTAGACGGAATCACCCGGGATCTGCACCGGGACGAAAGTATGAATGCCGGAAATGTCATGACAGAATACGAAGAGCGTTTTTCCTCTATGGGAAATTCTATTTACAAATTGATTGCATCCAGGTAAGAGAAAGCGTATAATGAAATTGTTCCAGGTTTTCAGCATGTAAAGGAGTATATTATGAAAAGTACAAAATTAATTGCCCCAGTGATTATTACAGTAATTCTGATGCTGTTTTTGCTTAGTTACTTTTTCTTATGGACGATTTTGCCTGTACCTGCTGTCATAAAAATTGTATTTCTCCTGGCGCTGTTGGCCCTTATGGGCGTTTCAGTGTACAACTTAGTGGAAAGAATTCAAGAGATAAGGAGCGGTGAAGAAGATGATCTTAGTAAATACTGATTATATTACCGGCAAAGAGCTTGAAATGCTCGGCCTGGTAAAAGGAAGCACGATTCAGTCCAAAAATATCGGACGCGACATTACCCAGGGCTTTAAAACCATTGTTGGAGGCGAATTGAAAGCTTACAACGAAATGATGAATGAAGCAAGGGCCCTTGCCACCAAGCGTATGGTGGAAGAAGCAACCGCTTTAAAAGCAGACGCGGTTGTAAACATCCGGTATGCTTCTTCTGCGATTATGCAGGGAGCCGCTGAAGTAATTGCTTATGGAACGGCAGTAAGATTTACCAATTAGAAACTTCGCCTGTTTTTATATCAGGCCCTTAGAAACAATTCAGACAACAAAAACAGCGGGACTGTCCTTCGTTTCATCAAAGGACAATCCCGTTGTTTTATGTATCAAGTGCATATATTTGGCAGCAAGCGGCTTTCCCGCCTTTTATAAGAATACAATCTCCTGCTTTCCTGCATCCACCCGGATACGGGCGCCATAAGGCAGGATCGCTCTGGGCAGTGCATGTCCAACATTCACATTATACAGAATCGGCAACTCTTTATCCCCAAACATTTCCAAATAAACTTTCTTATATTCTTCATAATACTGCTCATCCTGGGGCTTGCCCACAATCATCCCGTTAGTGCCCTCAAATACCCCTGCCCGTTCCAGAGATTGCAGCTCTGTATACAGCAATTCGGGCGAAGGCTTTTCCTCACAAGTTTCCAAAAAAACAATTTTCCCTTTCCACTCTTCTTTTTTGGGAAAAATATGATATTTCCGGCAAATTTCTCCTTCTTCTTTATATCGTTTGGACTCCAGCATATCATACATGGATTCCAGGCAGCCGCCAAGTAATTCCCCTTCAAAAACCCGGGCTCCCTGAAGAAGCTCATATCCGCGGGTTTCCTTATGGGAAATACGCTCACTCCCTACTGCAGCCCTGGAAAAATCCACCCGTTCCTCATACCAAGTCCCGCTTGGACGTATGGAATGAAAGCCATGGAAACAGCCTAAAAAGGCTTCCCGGGAATAAGGCAGCATTTCATTTGCCATTTCAGCAAATTCACACAGAAATGACTGGCCATAAAACGTCTGAAGCCCGATTCTATAAAACATCAGATGATTCACCGTGGTATCTGAAAATCCCAGAAACAGCTTGGGAGAATTCCGTACCGCCTGAATAAACTCTGTATCCTCCATCAGATAAGGCAGCAGTCGGAATGTGTCATCCCCGCCGATTGCAGCAATAATCCCATGGATGGAAGTATCCAAAAAAGCCTGCTTCAAATCTTCCGCCCGCTTTTGGGGATATTGATTCAGATAATCCTCCCCTTTCAGTGAGTTGGGCATAAACACCGGAGTAAGCCCGAATTCCTCCATTCGTTTCCTGCCTATTGCCAGGCTGTGGCTGCAACATTCTTCTCCAAGCATTCCGCTGGAAAGGCTGACAACTGCGATACGGTCGCCGGGCTTTAAATAGTGGGGTTTTATCATTTTGATTCTCCTTTTCAAATTTTCTCGGTTCTGTGTTCTGTCCTGCAGAGAAATCCGGCAAATACAGCAATACGCTATCTTTCCATGTATCTTCTCCTGTAATACTCCATAGTCCGATATTCCAAAATATCCTTCATATGGTATCGCAGCTTTTCATCTTCCATCCAGTCTTTTAATTCCTCCCGGATAGCCAGCGCATACCCTTCTTTTTCAATAAAAAATCCTTTTCCGGATGCTTTCAGAAATTTAACTGGCATGGTTTTGGCTTTGCTCAAATGCTGCTTATCTGTCATATTCCGGTATTCCTCCAAAGAAATGCCCGGGGCAAAATCCTTCCAATTTGTTCCCGAATGAAAGAATTCCTTCCAACTTTCCAACAGTTCTTCATCTGTAACCTGCAGCCGCAGATTTCCATGATTATAAAAACTGTACAATACCGGCATTTTATAAACTTTCTGCATATCCGTCGTTTCTATCAGGGAAATAAACTCCCTGCAGATTCCGGAATAGAGATTTTCTTCTCCAGGCGAAAGTTCCTGCAAATCATGCAGAAACTCCAGATATCTGCGGAAAGGATTTTCCTTCGCATGTTTCATACAGTACTGATAAATATCATCTTCCATATGAGTAAACAATTCCATTCTGGAAGGAATTTTACCATTCAGCAGATCTTTCACACGGTAATACTCCTGTACAATCCGCTCTTTCACAGACAATGACTTTTTCTCCAACTCATGAAAAAGATCAATCAGGCGCATGTCAAAATCCACAATACAGTCATCCGGATATTCCATATCATGACAGACGGAAAGGCTTTTTCCTTCCAATGACTGTTCACCACTCAGCAGAAGAGGAGCCTTTCCTGCTTTCTGATAATTTCCGATAAAATCAAGGACATTCAGATATTTCTTTCCTTTCCAGGTACGAAGCCCCCTGCCCAACTGCTGCAAAAATACAACGGGGGATTCCGTGGGCCGCAAAAACATTACCATATCCAACGAGGCGATATCCAATCCTTCATTGAACATGTCTACAGAAAAAATTACTTTAATTTCCTGATTTTTCAAACGGCTGATCGCCGCATCCCTGTCCTGTGAAAATTCACCGTTTGCATTGCTGTATACTGCCACAGACGGAATTTTTCTTTTGCAGAATTCTCTTGCCATATCTTCCGCATGCTGTCTGGAACAGCAGAAACCCAATGCCCGTCTGGAAGGATATTTCCGGTAATATTTATAAATCAAATCATATCTGTTAATATTATTCTTATAAATTTCTGTCAGCTCCCGCTCATCGTAACGTCCCTTTACCAGATGCAGGCCGGAATAATCTGTCTCATCAAAAATTCCATAATAATGAAAAGGAACGAGAATTCCTTTATTGATTGCTTCCTTCAGGGAAATTTCATAGGGCACCTGGTAATCACAGATTTCATAAATATCTTTTCCATCCATCCGCTCCGGCGTAGCCGTAAGCCCAAGCATAAACTGAGGTTTAAAATAATCTATAATCTTCCTGTACTGTTTATTGACGGCATGGTGAAATTCATCAATCACAATATAATTAAAATAATCTGCCGGAAAATACTCCTCCTGAAGATACTCCGCTCTTCCCAGCGTTGCAACAGAAGCAAAAATAACAGATTTACCAGTATCCTTCTGCTTTCCGTGGAAAAAGCCGTAATCCTCAGAATTTCTGACATTCTGAAAAGAAACTGCCGCCTGTTTAAGAATTTCCTCCCGGTGGGCAACAAACAGTACTCTTTGATACTTTGCAGAATCAAAAGCCGCAAGATAGGTCTTTCCAACGCCTGTAGCCGCCTGAACCAGTCCTTTCACCGCCCCTTCCGCCCTGCTTTCCTCTAAAGCATACAGTGCTTCAATTTGTGCGCCCCTGGGCTGAAAGAAAGGTTTGACGTTACGGCCTGATTCATCGTCTGTTTCCTTCTGACTGTCATATCTCTCCAAATCCCTGGCCACCGCCGGCTTATGCCAATTCCTGGAATACCGTTTTAATTCCTCATGATCTATCACAATGGAATGATGATAGAATAAATCTTCAAATGTCTGATAAAACAACTGAAAATTCCTTTCATCACATTGATTGGTAAAACGGTAATTCCATTCGATTCCCGATGTCAGCGCGCTTCTCGAAACATTGGAAGAACCGATATAAATTTCACTGAAAGATCCTTTATGAAACATATAAGCTTTGGGATGAAACGAACGGCTTTTATCATTGTAAAAGCGCAGATCCACACGGTCACCCAATTCTTTTTTCAATAAATATAAGGCGGAAGGCTGAGTAATTCCAAGATAATTTCCAGTCAAAATTCTCACTCTTGCCCCGCTGTCCAACGCAATCCGCAAATCATTCAAAATCATACGCACACCGGATTCCATCAGAAAAGAAACGATAATATCAATTTTTTCCGCTCCCCTAAAACTCATTCTGAGCTGATAATACAAAAATTTGTCCGGATTGCTTCCGCCGGTAATCACATCCACAGGCTGTATCTGCAAAAGCTTCGGTTCTTCCGTTCCCATCTGATCTTCCGGAACAATTATTTTTTCCTCAAAATTAAATTGAGCCATTTCTCATTCCCCCGCCCCGGCCTCACATCCGAAGTAATCCACTGTTTTTCCCGTTGTAAATCTTTTATATCTGTCAGAAACTCCTTAAAATTGTTTTCCGTCATATCGGTAAAATACCTGCCGTTCCGCTCTCCCTCAAAAGTTCCGTATTTAAAGGAAACGTACAGAATTCCCTGCTTTTTCAGAGCTTTTATCATTTTTAGAAATACAGATTTCAACTCAGCAGAGGGAAGATGCAAAACAGAAGCACAGGCCCAGATTCCGTCATAGCATTCCGTTTTATCTAACTCCTGAAACAATTTTTGTTTTACCTGAATCCCTGAATACTGGCTGGCAATGCTGCAGAGTTCTTTCGAACCGTCTATTGCTTCCACCTGAAAGCCCTTTTCCAGAAAATATTTTGCATCACGTCCTGCCCCGCAGCCAAAATCGAGAATATGCGCTCCTTTGGGCAATCTATCTGCAAATAAACCCTGAACGCTTCTTAAATCTGAATCGATCGTTCCCGCAGCAAATTCCCTTGCATTTTTATCATAATATGCTATGGTTTTGTCTGTATTTGTCACCTTATTCCCCTATCTCACTTTAAATTTCTATTTTCCTCGGAAATAACTTCAAATTTACGCTTGATCCACAGCCCGTTCCACAATCCCCTTAATCACCTTCACCACAGCCTTCATTCCTTCCACTGTCACATGCTCCTTAGGCCCGTGGAAGGCATATCCTCCCGTTCCCAGGTTCGGGCAGGGAAGTCCCATAAAACTCAGCCTGCCGCCGTCCGTGCCGCCTCGGATAGGCAGGGAAGCCGGTTCCAGCCCGGCTGCTTTGATGGCTTCTTTTGCTTTTTCCACCACAAAGAAATGCTTCTCCATCACCTCCAGCATATTCCGGTAGCTCTCTTTCAGTTCCAGCGTCACTGTGCCCGCGCCGTATTTTTTATTCATCTTCTCTTCAATTTCTCGAAGGGTCTGCTGCCGCTTTTCAAAGATTTCGCTGTCGTGATCCCTGACAATATAGTCCAGACGGGCCTCGTTGACATCTCCGCTCATTCCCTCCAGATGATAGAAGCCTTCCCGTCCTTCCGTATGCTCCGGCGTCTCCTGCACTGGCAGCAAAGACTGAATTTCACAGGCAATGGAAGCTGCATTGACCATAATATTTTTGGCGGAACCGGGATGGACGTTCACTCCTTTAATGATAAAACGGGCAGATGATGCGTTGAAATTCTCATAAGCCACTTCACCCTCATAGTCACCGTCCACTGTATAAGCATACTCTGCCTGAAAATAATCCAGATCAAACATATCCGCCCCGGCTCCCACTTCTTCATCGGGAGTAAAGCCGATCCAGATATCTCCGTGAGGCATCTTCTCTGTTATGATTTCTTCCGCAGCAGTGACAATGGCCGCAATTCCCGCCTTGTCATCCGCACCCAAAAGAGTTGTACCGTCTGTGGTGATCAACGTTCTTCCTTTTAAAGAAGATAAATGGGGAAAATCACTGACTTTTATCACATCTCCGGTTGCCGGAAGAACCACATCTTCTCCATTATAATCTGAAATCACCTGGGGCTTCACATCTTTTCCGGAAAAAGCTACCGCTGTGTCCATATGGGCAATAAATCCCATGGGCTTCTTCTGCTCGAATCCTTCCGTTGCCGGAAGCAGACCGTAAACATAACAATGTTCATCCCTCTTCACTTTTACCAGTCCCAGTTCCTTTAATTCCTTTGCCAGTTCATCTGCAAGGGCAAACTGCCGCTCTGTGCTTGGGATGGTATCTTTGCCATCCTCAGAAGTGGTCCAGTAAGAAACATATTTTAAAAATCTCTCCTGTATTTTCATAATAACCTCCAATGTAAAACCTGTTGTTTCTGAATTTCAGCTGAAATTAACAGCAATATTTCTGCCAGGGTTTCAGCATCACTTCTGAATCTCCGTTACCTTCACAGGATTATCCCCTTCCAGATAGGAAATCCGAATGCTGTCTCCTGTATTATATCTTATAATATCAAGCAAATCCGCATTGGACAAGTCAATGTCAAAGATCTCTTCTTTTCCCTCCAATGAAAAATAAATATGGGAGGTTCCCTCGATATTAACCGGCATCAAACTGCCTATTTTCCCGGAAGCTGATTTGCTCTCCTGGCCGGTTCCCGCGGCAATTCCGTTGGTTTTCAAAAGCTGGGTATAGGATTTCTCACATTCCTTAATGGAGTCACCGGTAGCCACCCACTGGTATTTCTGAATATTTACCATGGCATACATTTTCACCAGTCCTGCGCCGTCTTTCAGCGCCATAAAATATGTGGGTTCCCCGGAAATATTCAAAAGCAGCGGAAATGTTGCCTGATAGCCCAGATTCTGTACCTGGCCTTCTGCAGACGACATGGCAGATTTCTCCGTCGCGCCCTCTATTTTGTAAAAACGTGTCTCCATGGTACGCTGATTCATCAGCACAAATCCCACATTCGACTGATCGCCGCTGACGCTGGTAACGCCGGAATACACCCAAACATCGTCCTCCAAGGCAATATAATTATAGCCGTCTGTAGTTTCCAGACAGTCCTTCTGTCCCAGAATACTGTTGAAAAATCCGTGCTTCAAGGTTCCGTTATAGTCATAAAGCTCCATCAAAAGCTCCGCCTGAAATACTTTATCCACCCATTGGGGAACATCTTCAATCTTATAATCACTGCATTCTCCTGTTACCGCATTGCAGATTACAACATTTCCAATGGTCACTCCTCCAAACAGTCCGATATTAAACTTTTTCACCGGACAAATCCAGTAAGGGGTTCCCTCTTCATCAATTTCAAAAAACAACTGCTCTGTGAAGATATAGGTAGGATACTTAAAACGGAGATGCCGGTAAATATTCCGGTTCAGATATTCTGATTTAGAATATTTGATCCCTTCGCTTAATTTCACGCATTCAGTATCCTGGGTAGCCATATCTATCTTTATATAAGCGGGAATTCCTGATTTCTGGTTCGTCAGCCATTTGATGGGGCTGGCATAAACCAAAGGCGATACCCTTACCGGCTTATTATTTACATTAATCTGGCTGTAATCGTTGGCTACTTCAAACTGCGATACCATATCCACCATACTTCCCATTTTCCGATCTCCCAAAAGGGCTGCGGAATCTTTATCTAAAATAGGAATCGTATTGTAATCCACCTGTGAAATATCTTCAGAAAAATTCCGTTCCTCAACGGTCATCAATTGCTGATACTTCTTTGCATTGATAATCGGAGAAGAAAGAAACGTTCCAATCACCAGAATTAAAATTAATATCCCTGTTATGCCGAATCCAATTTTAGAAACCATGCCGAACTGGATGTCCATCAGCTGATGAAGTCCCCCTTTGCCCTGGCCCTTTTCTCTCCCTTTCCATGATTTACGAAACGAAAAAAGCAGGGTCAGAACAATAGCCCCTCCAATCAGAAACCACCAGGTTCCCATGGAATGGATATTGAATGCAGGAATCGTAATATAGTAATATAGAAATGCTGCAATTGCCAAAAGAAACACAATCACTATATTTTTACCAGTTTTTTTCATTTTTCTTCTCCTTAATTGTATTATTTAATTAGTACAATTCTACCCTTTTCTAATTATTATGTCAAGTTAGCTAAATGTTAAAAAAAAATTAAAAAAGTTCTTGCAATTCTAAATTTTTTATTATATAATATATCTCGTGTTAAAGATATAACAGACGCGCTTCTAGCTCAGTTGGTAGAGCACCTGACTCTTAATCAGGGTGTCCAGGGTTCGAGCCCCTGGAGGCGCACTGAAAGCACTGTTTTTGATGACTGTGAGCATCGGGGACGGTGTTTTTTTTGTGACTTTTTCAGGTAAATGGGTAATCTATATAAGGATAAAATAAGTTTGGCGCGAAATCCGGCGCGAAGTGGTCGCGAATCTGGCGCGGATATATAGATAGTATGCCTTATCAAATCTTTACAATTCAATAAATATTAATAGCACAAAAGCAGGGAAATCCCTGCCTGCTCTTTTTAAATTTCTTTTGTTTTTTCCGGTTCATGCTTCTTTGATACATCACATAATTTCATTACATCTTTAATAACCTGTAAAATTATCTGTTTTTCTTCTCTGGTTCTGTCATTTATCTGCGCAACAATCTGCAGAGATAAAGAATCTTCTTCCTGAACAGAAGATACAGAATCCGAAAAAAATTCACTCAGACTAATATTTAACTGGTTGCATATCTGCTCTATTACTTTTACGGTTGGGTTCTTTAAATTCCTTTCCAGTAAGCCCAGATAGGTTGTTGTAATATTTGCACGTAATGCAAGTTTTTCCTGGCTTAATCCGCTGTTTATCCTCAGTTCATGAATTCTCTTACCTATATTAAAATTAGTTTTCATATCCATAATTATAGTTTATATTGTTGACAATTATTATTCAAACTGATATAGTTATTTATATATAAAGTAACTATAATTACTATCAGGAGGAACACAATATGATTGTGGTGTTATCAACAGTAATTGCATGTGTATTAACGGCTTTATTAGCCTGTTTTCTTTATCCTATAGCAGGATTATTTTGGTTTCTTGGAAAAGTGGGTGATATAGTCGGCATTATTGGTAATTGGATTTTTACCCATGCAAATGCGGCGATAAAGCATTTATGGGCTGACCTCAGGAATTCGTCCAAAGGCACATCCGATAATGGGAATAATAATGAAAAGCCTGATGTAGCTGAAAAATTTTAATAAACCATTACATTTATCAAACCTTAAGAACAGGATTTTATTTAGAAAGGAGATTTTAAGATGAACTGGATTTGCAAAAACTGTGGCAGGACTATGACAACAAATTCACCGACTGCAAAGCCTACGGGAGGAACCTGCAAAAAAGATAAAAATGGAAAAATGAAGCCCCATAACTGGGTGAAGAAATAAGAGATTCAAATATATATCATTATTATGAAGGTTATCTTCAAAGTAAAAGGAACAGGTTCATACAATCTGTTCTTTTTTTCGTGCAAATTTCAGGGAAAGGAGGAGAAAACAAAGTGAAAACCATAAAAATCTATACAAAAAGCCAGCTTATTCTTTTACGGAATGTCAATCCATTTTTAAGGCGGTACAGACTGCCAAAAAAAGTATTAAAAAGAATAGATTACATACTGGAAGAAGAACACCTTGGAAAACAGGGATTTTTACTCATATTGCTGGCTCCTGTAAAAGACGACATCCGCGAGATTGAGGACGGTGCAAACGTATACCCATTGAAACTCGAATTTACTGCAGACCTTGAATGTATAAAAGTCAGAAACATAGAATCTGGAAAAATCAAAAGTAAAGAATGGTTCTTAGTAAAACTTTATATTCCAAAGACTGACAGCTATATTTATGCCATCTATTCTATCCTGCAGAAATATTTAAAATGAATTTTCCTGTATTTTAACCATCCAAAAAGGAGAACCGTTTATGGAAAAAGCCAAACAGAATGCAGCATCTGAAAAAGAAATGCAAACAGTTTCAGAAAAAGAAATGCAAACAGTTTCAGAAAAAGAAATGCAAACAGTTTCAGAAAAAGAAACGCAAACAGCATTACCGGAAAAAATAAAGCAAACAATATTATTGGAAAAAACAGGAATATTCAGTAAATCTTTAAGCAGAAGATACGAATATACCATAAAATGTAAAGGAGTGGATACCAAAAAAATCCTTGTAATCTGCACAAACCCTGCTTCATCCAATCTTCTGGCAGTTGATACAACAACAAACTACCTGATGAACAACCTCTTTGCCATGGGATACAGCACCATTACTTTATGTAACCTGTTTGCAGAAATTACAAATAAGCTAAAACCTGCAAAAGCAGAAGATAATGCAGATAACATGGAATATTTAAAAGAAATCTTAAAAAGGGATTTTGATGAAATCCTGTTAGGTTTCGGCAATGGATTTACAAGTAATAAAAGAGTCAAAGCTGAAAAAGAAACGCTTTATAAAATATTGAAACCATATGCTAAAAAATTAGTGGAATTAGTAGATACAGACGGAACTTATAAAAACCTGAAAACCATACATCCGCTATTTGCCGGACAAAGATTTTCAGGGAAATGGATGATAAGAAAATTTAATTTCCCAAAATTGTAAGGAGGAGAAATTTATGGATTACTTTATAGGAATCTGTATCGGGATTGTAGTTATTAATGTAGTGTATCTAAATGTAATTATCTGGGAAGGAGTGTGAGAATTTATGGTATCAGGAGAAATTATTGCAGGAATCACATTAGTCGTAAGTATTCTGAAAATTGTTGTGCAGCATAGAGGAAAGAAAGGACGCTGAATAAAAATGTACAAAATAATCCCAAACAAAACCTCCCTGCTGCAATTTGAAAATGAAACAAAAAATACCTTATCCTTATGGAAGAACCGCCCTGCAGTCGATAACATTAAAACCATGGCAGAACAGTTAGACATTTATTATGGGAAAAACCGGGATATCTTTGCAGATATGGGTGGCTATATTGTAATTATTTATGGGGAAACGACAGAAATAGAAAAAGAGCATGAAGAAATTCTGAACCGCCATTTTCTGAAAAAAGATTTCTATGAATTTGAAGATATATATGAGCATGAGGGTGAAACCGTAACCGTCAGGCTTTATTTATGTTCCTCTGATTATTCTGTGGCTACTGTATCAGTAGTTCATGGATAAGCAAGTGAAAGATTCGGTATGCTGAATCATTGGGTATTCATTTTGGAAATCCTTCTTTGGTTCAGCATACCAGTATTTTTACCCACACATTCCAAATGCTTTTATTTTTTTAACTTTTACTATGAAATAAAATAGATTTCCGGGAACTTTAAAAAAATATTTAGTTTATTCATTATTTAGTCATTAGTGGTAAGTTTTATGCATATTACTAATCTTATACAAGCCAATTTTGTCCAAAAAAACTGTCATTGCAGGAATATAATTGGTAATTTATATCTAATTATAAATAATATAAAGAAGAAAGGATGGATTAGTAATATGAACCTGACAGCTACTATCAATAAAGCAAGTAATAAAAGAGAAAATTATTTCACATATGAGAAATATGGAATTGAAAATGGAAATTATGGCATTTTTGAACGAAAAAAAGATTCCAATACTTTCATACCAAAGGGTTCCGCTATCTATGTAGATAAAATAATTAACCGCATAGACACCGGAGAAAAATTCTTAATGCTGCATTTTTATGATTCTCAGGGCTGTAAAGTGAAAACAACATTTCCCAGAAAGGACTTGACCGAAACAGGAATTATGGCTCTGTTGGGGTTTGGAGCCCAGATTTTAAAACAGGATGCCAGAGCATTAATTACAAGCATAATGAATCAGGAACCAAATGCGCCATACCGGTTAGAACATAAAAAACTCGGATTTTCCATATATGATGGAAAAACAGTATTTTTGGCAAAAAATGCTATTGGGGCAGATTCAAAGTATGACGGGAAATTAAAAATTGGAAAAACCGGAAAATATAAGAAATGGAATGAAATGATAAAAGAAGAAGTCATTGGCAACATTCCACTTGAATTCATACTGGCAGTAGCCGGGAGCGGAATATTCACAGACTACCTCAGGGATAAGGTACAGGTTGAAAATGTGATTGTCAATCTGGTTGGGGAAAGTTCCACTGGAAAAAGCACTGCAGGATTACTTCTGGTAAGCTGTGGGGCTAAACCAACCTTTCAGGGGAATAGCCTTGCACTGAATTTCTCCGACACGCAAAATGCAATCTTAGCAAGCATCCCATCCAGTTACCCGGTTTTGATAGATGAAGGCTCTTTATGCCGATACAATCCCACCAGTTTTTTATACAATATATCCAGTGGGAAAGAAAAGGAACGTCTTACAAAAAATCTGGATAAAGCAGACGCATCCTATTTCAGTACAGCAATCGTTACCACAAGTGAAAAAAGCCTCCTTAGCATGGCAGATGAAAACTCAGGCCTTCTGGTTCGTGTATTGGAGATTGAAAATGTAGTATGGACAAAAAGTGCAGAATCATCCGACAAAATTAAAAATATTATTTCCAGTAACCATGGGTGGCTGATTCCAAAACTTGCTGAAAAAATTCTGTCTGTAGAAAGAGAACAGGGGCAGGAAGAAATCATTTCCAGATATTATCATTTCCATAAATTACTGGTAGAGAACTCAAAACAGCAGGGACACTATAATAACCTTACAGAACGGGCATGTAAACAGTATGCACTCATCCTGTTAAGTGCAAGTTTCATCGAAGATGTCATTGGCATCCGCCTGCATATAGATGAACTCATTAATTTTATAGAAACCCACAGCCCAATAAAAGAAGAAAACCGTGTGGATATTGGCCAGAGGGCTTTATCATATCTTATGCAGTATATTTCAGAACATTACAGCCAATTCTGCATTGAAGGTGATTCAGCCGATTTTGTTCCAAAAGACTGTGCCGGACGCATTACAAAAGTGTGTCCATCCACCCTGATAGACGGAACGCCATATAGCAAACGTCTCTATATTACAAATATTAAGCTCACATCTATACTTCATGCAGGCCAATTTCCTGATATAAAAGTTATATTAAAACGCTGGAAAGAAAAAGGAATTTTAAAAAGTGAAAAAGACCGTTATATTTCAGACATTCACATTGTAAAAAATATGCCAACAGTAAAAGGCTACATAATTAATATGTCAGAACAGGAAGGGCAACAATAACAGAAAAGGAAGGTGAAACATTATGAAAAAAAGTTCTATTACGGGGTCAGTGCGACCCCGCCCCTCCAAAGATAATATAAAATATTTTGACGTCATACTGGAACTTGGAAAGGAGCCAGGAACGGGAAAACGTTTAAGGGCAGGTTTCCGATGCGAAACAACAGACAGGCGAAAAGCTGAAGAATTTTTGCTTATGAAAAAAGCAGAGTATTTAAAAGGCGAATTCCTTATGCCTTCTGATATGACAGTTGCATATTACCTTGATGAATACCTCGAATTCTGTGAAAGCAGTGATTACAGCCCTGCAACCATCAGGGATTACCGGAATGTAATAGAAAGGTATTTAAAGCCAGTTTTTGGAAAGACAAAATTACAGGAACTACATAAGCTGCAGATACAGCAGGCATACAATAAATGGCGTATAAAATCCAATGCCAGTGACAACCCCTTAAAAGCTACCACCATCCATCACATTAACCGTGTATTTAAAGCAGCATTAAATGAAGCAGTGGAACGCCAGTATATCAGGCAGAATCCTACGCATAAGCTGAAAATACCAAAAGACCCAAAAACAAATAAGCTGGATGTATATACCATTGAAGAAATCAGGGAATTGCAAAAAAGCGTAAAAAATACAGATATGGAACTTCCAGTTGCTTTACTTTTTGACTGTGTCATGCGCCGGGGAGAATTATTAGGCCTGAAATTTTCAGACATTAACTTTGATACTTCTACCGTCACTGTCCGCCATTCATTAGTAGAATCTGAGGACAGTAAAATTCCTGTCTTAAAAGACTGTAAAACGGATGAATCCTACCGTGAAATTGTTGTCAGCGAATATACTTTAAAACTGCTAAAAAAGCAAAAAGTAAAATACAAGGAAAATAAACTGAGATATGGAAAAGACTTCCATAATACTAATTTTGTTATTTGCCAGGAAAATGGAAAAGCATTCCTTCCGAAAAGTTTTACAAGAAAATGGGCAAGAACTTTAGAAATACATGGACTGCGCCATATCAAACTTCATGGTACAAGACATAGTGCAATCTCCCTCTTATTATCGGAAGGAATACCCCTGCATATCGTACAGCAAAGGGCTGGACACAAAGACCCTCAGATTACATTGGCAGTCTATTCCCATGTTGCAAAAGATAAACAGAATATAGTGGCTGAAAAACTGGATAACCTGATATTTTCAGCAGTCAATGAATAAAAACCACCTGATTACCATTCAGATACACAGGCAGTACCATTCTGTAAACAAAAAATGCCCGAAATCCCGTAGAAAAAAACAATTATAAAAAATTTTAGGAAAAACTCTGTTTCTTTTTCTCTGAAAATCAACAGTTCAGACATATACTTTACTGAAAAACAATTATTTCAGAAAGATAAATTTTTATGTGATTAAAATTTTAGCGGGATTTCGGGCAAAAAGTTTTAATGGAAAACATAAAAATTTTTCAGTATAATTATGATATAATAGAATAAAGTTTTATTGTTTCATGTTACAAATTTATCAAACCGAGGTGATGAGGTGAAGGAAAAAACAAAAAATATAACAGAGGCCATGACAAAACGTACCGCAAAAAACAGCGTATTCCTTGACCTTTTTCAGAATAAGAATTATCTTTTAAAGCTGTATAAAACGCTTCATCCGGAAGATATCACAGCAACAGAAGATTCATTGACCGATATAACAATAAAAAATGTGCTGACTGACAATTTTTATAATGATTATTCCGATTCTTGGTTTATCCCGATTTTAACACAGGCAGACTGGGAAATGCAATAAATAACTGCTTTCCCAGCCTGTCTTTTCTTAAAAAA
>NZ_JBQIOP010000067.1:0-17186 GCF_056822245.1 Petralouisia sp.
TGCGGCATCCAGAACCACAGACCCGGCCCATTGTATCTGATTTCGATTTTGTTTGCCGTATTTGCCACGCCCCCCGGCAGCCCTGTTTACACAAAGCGGGGTTGCCATAGGCTGCGGCCAGCTTTACCGCATCATAGCCCCACAAATGCCGCCGCTTTGCCAGAGCAAGCGCACACCGCAGGGACTTCCCTTCAAGTCTGTGAGGGATTGTGAAAAAGTACCATTATGATCTGTGCCGTCGTCGCGCCCGGCCTGCCACAGCCGGGTCAATGAGTTGCGTGGATCGCTCGGACAGCCGGATTCATCACCTCCTTAGCTGCCTGTCTTTGCGCCGCCCCATTTGCCGCTCGGAACACAGAATGACGTACCTACAGCAACGTATATTCGGTTGTCAAGGAACAGCGAGGGGCGTGGCAGTTATGACATTTTTACATTTGGGGCGGGCCGGAGTTTGTGCTGTGCGGCCACACCCGTCAGGCTTGTCCTGCCTAAAAATATGTCCCTCTATTATTCCGTACATTTTTCGGGGCAAAGTTGCCGTCTGTCAGAAAATTTCTTTGAAATATTTTTCCAGGCTATGCAACCCGGCTTCGATAGAACGGGTGATCCGGCTTTTATGCGTCCCCTCTGCTTTGGCAATGTCCGCTTTGCTCATACCAAGGAAGAAATGTGCGTAAATCCGTTGGCGCTGTTTCTCTGGCAGCATGGCAAGCCCTTTGTAGAGGGCTTCCGTCATTTGGCGCTGTTCAAAAATTTCTGCCGGGTTAAACGGTTTTTGCATTATCTCACGTTCAATACCTTCATCACGATCCAGAGAGTAAAATGCTTTGTAGCGGTATGTACGAATCCGGTATGCTTCTTCCAAAAGCATATATTCACGAAGGAGCAGCGCCACCTCATCCGGCACTTCCACAATAACATCCTGTGTATAAAACGGGTAGTAATCCCGCAGATTGATTTCTTTCATGGGTAATTCCTCCAATTTCGATTTTTAAGTTGTTAGGCAAAATCGAAATCAGAGGGTGGGGAGCGGCAGCGTGGATAATTCTTGCTGCCGCTGCCACTTGTATATGAAATGCGCGTCCGCAAAAGATTAGGCGCATGGGAAGGGGTATAAGAAAAAGTTCCCGCAAATATGGTTAAACTAAAAAATGCCGCAATCCACACCACATGGATTACGGCGCATAAAGCTCTATATGCAAAATAACCTTTTTGTTGAATATTCCCCTTTGGTAGCATTTATCAGCCCTCCCCGAAAAGGAAGCGCAGAAGGCTTATCCTTTCAGCCTCCTTTTGGGGAAATTATATAGGGGTAAATTCTATATTTTTCCTTGAAATATCATAGTTCTGGTAAGGCTTATATAAAGTGTGTTTTGAGGTAATCACGGTCTCGAACGGATTTTACAAAAGATCCCCATATTATGATAAAGACCACAAGACAAATAAAATTGCCTCATGGTCTTTATCACAATACTTCAAATTTGTAACCAATGCCAATAACACTTTTAATGTAGTCCGGGGAACCAGGTATGATTTTCAATTTCTTCCGCAGATTACTCACATGGTTATTGACTGCCTTGCGGGAGTAGTAGGAATAATCCTCGTTCCAGACCAATTCCATAATCAGTTCATAAGTAAATACCCGCTTCGGGTGAGTAATTAACAAAGCGAGGATGTCAAATTCCTTAGCTGTTAATTTGATTTCCTGCCCACCGATATATACAAGTCGCTGCTCCTGGCAGAAGTATAAGTCACCCATGTGAATCTCTGTAAACGGTTCATCCAGGACTGTATGCCCCTTATTAGTTTCGGAAATGGCGAATGGGCTGTCAGCCGGATTGTTCTGTTGCTTTTGAGAATCGAGAAGATAATTTACTAACTCCTGACGCTGACGGGCGCTTAACAACATGAGCAGCTTTTCCGCAATTCTGCTGCCCGGTTCAGATATATCAAATACAGCTAATTTCCCATATCGTCACATCCCTTCCGCCAGTATAGGCATTTATTTCGTCGTTTCAATCGAATACCCAAATTTTACTGCCTTTTAAAAGTTAGCCTTAATTGTCCTCACTATCTTTTGAACGATTGTTTGAATTCTTCTTATCATTATACTTTTTCATAATTACAATTTTGAGAAGCCCAATAGCAATTAAAACACCAATCAGTATCAGCCACCAATACCAAGCCATATTATATATCACCTCCTAACCAGCTAATTTTTTCAATAACTTGCTTATCAATACATAGAACCATATAGAAGCAACGAGTAAAGCAATCAGCAAATTTATATAACCATTGTTCTGTATTGCTTTTCCCACCCAAAATGAGGGTAGAAAACCAACTACATATTGAAATATACCCTTTACAAAAAAAGGGACTGGAATACCTAATAGTGTAAGTGCAGAGAGTTTTGTTACAGCCATACCCTCTAATTTATTACCTGATAACGTAATAATCATAAGTGAAACAATGATTGCCTGTACTGAGCCGAGAAGCGCCAAACATATTGTCATTCCAATGGACAACTTTTCTAATGAAAAAAGCAACAGTACGATATAAGCAATGACCGCTGAAATAATTGAGGGTACTACCAACCTTGTAAAGAGATACCCCGCCTTACCAAGAGGGGTAATTGAAAAGTACCGCGATACTTTATCATCGATTTCCTCTAACGTAATCATGGCAAATGCAAAACAAAGCAATACAGGAGCCATGATAGAAAGCAATAAATCAAAAATCGGATAGTACCCTTGCAAAGAAAACTCTGTTATTCTTTCAAGAAATGGAATACCAAACTTAATCAAGGCACCCATAATAAACGGTGTGAAACAGGCTGCAAACATCATAGGATCACTCTTGATTTGCCTAAATACCTGTATGGTACTGGATAATATCTTTTTCATAGCTTTACACCCCCTAAACTTCTCCACATATGCTCAACCGTATGCCGCGCAACCATATAGAGGATAATCAGCGTAGAAAATACAAGTATCGTATCAAATGATAGTAAAGAGCTTGTTCCGGTTATAAGGTTCATGCAGGATATAAACGGAAAAAAGCAAAATATTTTTGGCAATTCCACAAATAGACCAACAATAGGTGGAACAAAACAAACAATTTCTATCGGCATAATTACAATGAGAAATTGGTTCAAGTTTGAAATTTTTGTAGCTGCAATTATGCCGAGCATAGTAAAGATTGCCGATGTTAAGGCGGTTCCAACGGCGATACCGAGTAAATGATTGCTCCCGGAAACTAATCCTAATATCAATGCAATAATTGTGGAAATAGTAATCAGCGCGATTGTTTTTGAAAGTATATATTCCGATATCTTTACAGGTGATACCACCATAGCATTTAATACCTTTTGACTTTTTTCTAAAAGTACAATCGCCCCCATAAAAAACAAGCCCATAGCTGCCGGGTCAGAGTAAATCATGATAGCAGCAATATCTTTTTTCCAATGCTCCGGCAAGGCAGCAATCGCGCATACATACAAAAGCGTTAAAATAAAGTAAATAAAGTAGAAACCATATTTCCATTGGAAATGTATATCTCCACGGATTAAACGTCCTAATCTCATTGAAGTGTCCTCCCCGTAATATCAACAAAAATATCATTTAGTGTAGGCTCACTACTGTGAATAGAAAGCAGACGGTTTTCGGCAATTAAACTTTTCAATGTCATATCTTCTACGGTTCTGTCAAGCAGACATTCCCCTGTTTTTTCTCCATTGTCAAAATAGGTATATTGAATTTTTGCAGCTCCCCTTGACATAATTAAATTATGCGGGCTATCCAATGCACTAACCTTTCCTGCAACGATAAAAGCCACTTGATCACATAGTTCTGTTGCGTCAAACATATTGTGAGTTGTGATTATGACAGTTTTTCCGCGCTTTTTCTCTGCAAGAATAATGTCTTTCATCAAACGATTATTCGTAGGGTCAAGACCGCTTGTCGGTTCATCAAGAAATAATATATCCGGGTCATGAATTAACGCCTTGATAAAATTCAAGCGGGAACGCATACCTTTGGAAAAGTCAGCAACTTTTTTGTCCCCGTCATTTTCCAAGCCTACCATATGCAATAATTCATCAATAGACCGAGGTTGCTTTTCATATAGAGAAGCAAAATAGGCGAGATTTTGTCGTGCTGTGAATTTCTCGTAGCAGGTTGAAAATTCAAAGTCTACCCCAATATTTTCATAAAACTGATTTGTATGCTCCCTTATTTCTGTACCTGCAACTTTTACGCTGCCTTTATATCTTGTATTAAGCCCAGTTAAAACTTTTTGAATAGTTGATTTTCCAGCACCAGAGGGTCCTAAAAAACCAAAAATTTCTCCTCTCCCAACATGGAAACTTACATTCTCCACAAACGGTTTGTCAGTATAGCTAAAATACAGTTTTTTTACATCAATCATTATTCATTCCTCCTTTAACTTTATGACACTTATAGATATATAGTCATATAAACTGTTAAAAATTTGTTTGGCTACCTGCCTGTCAAATAACCAAACAAAATTGTTACTCTGCTACTACTTGCTGAATAATACCATTCACTAAAAGATTTTGTATCATATTCAGTTCTTCGTCCTCTTTGAATTGTTCCAAACAGGATAAAACAGAATACAGGGATTTTATAATTACCGTATGCGGAACCAAAAATACAACCCCTAAATCTTCCAATATCTCCAATATACGAATATCACTGTACATATGATTTTCAAAAATATCTGACGATATTTTTCTTTGCAGATAGTCCATTAAAGATAAATCAATCTGTGAAAGAATAGGCGAAGTAATCACCCCCGTTAAACTTAGCATGATAACGTCCTTTGCTAAATCTCTATGGTTCTTATACTTTTTCTTTTTAATGGTTGTTTCTATACTTGTAAATAACTCTTTTTGTAAGCGAAAATTGATTTCAATATATAGATGTTCTTTACTGGGATAAAAAGCATAGAAAGACCCCTTTGATATGTTTACGGCGGCCACTAGATCATCAACCGTTACTTTTTTCAAACCGTGTAATGCAAACAGCTTTTCTCCCTCTTTCAAAAGTTTATTGCTGATGATTTCTTTCTCTTGTTCTGTAAATCGTGGCAATTTTTATAACCCCCTTATGACTAAATTGTTAGTATCGTCATGAAAAGTATAACATTCACTGCTCATATTATCAATATACTATCCGAGATATTTATGCAATGTAGGTTCCAATGCGTTTATTGTAGTGTCCGTGTCCTCATTAAAAATCATGTGACGATTAAGCTCTAAAGCAAGTAATTCCTTTTGCGGTACATGAATTAAATCAAATACTTTGTTGGTATAATCAAAGCTAAAAAGCGGGTCGCCTTTGGCAGTAATTAAAATAACAGGACATTGTATAGCCCCATTCTCCAGGCACGATAAGTCAGCATTAAATAAGCTGCCGACAAATCTTAAAGGATAATAGGGTAAAAGCATAGGGTCATTTAAGCAATCTTGTTTTGCCTGTTCACTATAAAATACTCTGTCATAGTCTAAATAAGCGTCTCCTGGAACCTTGTAGTTAGGCAGCAATTTTCCACCTACACGAAAGCCCCACTGTATCAGCCCCATAAAACGGTGCGACCATGCGGGATATTTTGTTAAGCTCATAGTTTCTTTTAATGTAGTCAGCATGATATTATGTGGAAAAACGGCTTTTAACCTTGTGTCCCTACCTGCCGCCATTGCAGCTAAAATCCCGCCTTGACTGGAACCCATGACAGCTATGTTTTCACCGAAATTTTCTATTCCGTAAGTTGTTGCGTCATATACATTATGCAACATATCTTCCACTATATAATTTTTTTTGATTTTAGGGCTTTTTCCGTGTGAAAGATAGTGAACACCTATTATATTAAACCCTCTTTCGCTCAATCCACATAGAAAATTCTCATACATGAGAGGGTGTGACATAGTACCCGGCAAAAAAACAATGGTAGGACTACTTCTTTCTGTATACCAAATAGAAAGTGTTATCGGAACATTATTTGAAGAAATGCCAACTTCTTTATACATACACCATACCTCCTATATGACTGATTTGATTTTATAGTCATATTATAGCTTATTGCAAGCAGAAAGTCAATAGCTATAAATACATACCATATTGCTGTGAGAATATCGAATCCTCACGGTGGGACTGTGTACTCACTGTGCAATCCATATCCGCAGCAAAGTCCACTCATGGCATTTTGTGAGCCTCGTCGAACCACGGACAACGATGTAAGGAGATTTACTATCTTCTATATATACACAGCCCCTCCTCTTGACAAACCCGTTTTAAATGAATATAATGTACTTGTACGATAAGTATAATAATGGACACAGGAGGGACATTGTGGAAATTATCATAAGCAGCAATACGAGCAAGCCGATATATGAGCAGATAACTTCACAGATAAAAGCCCTGATTATGAGCGGAGAATTACAAACAGGCGACCCTATTCCCTCTATGCGAGCGTTGGCAAAATCTATCCATGTAAGCGTTATTACCGTTCAAAAAGCGTATGAGGATTTACAAAGGGACGGATTTATTGAAACAACTATCGGCAGAGGAAGTTTTGTATCGGCACAGAATAAGGACTTTTATCAAGAGGAACAGCAGCGATTAGCAGAGGAACATTTACAGGAAGCCGCTGATATTGGACGAACAAGCGGTATATCGTTGAAAAAACTGATTGAGCTTTTATCGCTTTTTTATCAAGAGGAGGAGTGACTATGGACGCTATTTTACAGGTTGAAAATCTGACAAAACAGTACGCCGGTTTTATGTTAGACCATGTTTCGTTCTCTGTTCCCAAAGGAACTATCATGGGGCTTATTGGCGAAAATGGAGCCGGAAAAAGTACAACGATCAATGCAATTCTTGACCTTATCCATAAAGACGATGGTACAGTTACTTTTTGGGGACAGGAATTATCCTCATCAAGTCAGCTTAAAGAGGATATAGGTGTTGTTTTCGACGGCATCAATTTTTATGACACTTTGACGCCTGCCAAAGTCGGAAAAATCTCAAGTGCCGCCTATAAACAGTGGGACGAATATTTATATCAGGATTTTCTGAATCGCTTTCAGCTTCCATCAGATAAAGAGATTAAAACACTCTCCAAAGGAATGAAAATGAAATTGTGTATAGCCGTTGCGCTTTCCCATAAGCCAAAGCTGCTGATTTTAGATGAAGCTACCAGCGGTCTTGACCCTGTGATGCGGGATGATATTCTTGACGTATTTCTTGATTTTGTGCAGGACGAAAACCACTCCATTTTGATGTCGTCCCATATCACAACCGATTTAGAGAAGGTTGCAGATTACATTACTTTTATCCATCAGGGTAAAGTGCTTTTTTGTAAAACAAAAGACGAACTTCGTTACCACTATGGTATTATCCGTTGTGGAGCTGCAATGTTCGATCAGCTCGATAAAGATGAGATTTTGGCATACCGAAAAGATGATTACCAATGGAATGTGCTTGTAGCAGATAAAGGAAAAGCCAGAAGAAAATATAAAAATGCAGTAGTGGACGACGCAACAATCAACGATATTCTGCTGCTGTATGTGAAAGGAGAGCAAGCCCGATGAAAAGCCTTATTTTGAAAGATTTATTCAATATCGGCCACAATGCGAAATCCATGCTGTTCATTCTCGTGGTTTTTGCCGTTGCGCTTATCCCATTTTCCGGCGTAGAGGGATATATATTTGTATGTGCAATTTTGTGCAGCATGATGATCGTAACAACCTTTTCTTTTGATGACAATTCCAAATGGACGCGATATGCCATGATAATGCCTGTTTCAAAGAAGGAGTTAGTGGTCGGGAAATTTGTTGTATTAGCAATCTTTTGTGCTGTCGGCAGCCTGTTTGGTCTGGTGATTGGTTCCATCAGTGGATTTGCTATGAGAAAAATCACTTTTGACTTCGCGGGAATTGGAGAGCTGTTATTTTTGGCTTTGGCAGCATGGGTGATCTCCCTGATCTTTGGAAGTATGTCAATCCCCCTTGTGTTCAAATTCGGAGCCGAAAAAGGCCGTGTGCTGCTGTTAGTATCATTCCTCATTCCGGCAGGGATTTGTTTTGGGATATACCAGCTTCTTACCATACTGGGAGTTGAATTGACAGACCAGCTTGTGTTTATCCTTCTGTGCTGTTCTCCGCTCCTTGCATTGGCGTGGTGCTATGTAATGTACCAAATCAGTTATCATATCTTTTCAAGACAGGAACTTTGATTTTAACCTATATAGGAGGCATTTTTATGGAAAGTAAGAGATTTGAAATTACAGAAACCGAGGGAAGCGTTAAGGGCTTTTATGTGGTAGTAGATAATGAAACCGGTGTTAATTACCTTGTCGCAAAGTTTGGAACGGGCGGGGGTATTTGCCCATTAGTTGATAAAGACGGAAAGCCCCTCGTGACAAAATAAAGTAATCGAAACGAAAAGCGGAGAGTGATTTTCTCTCCGCTTTTCGTTTGGAAATGACGAATGTCATCAGTATACCAGTTCAGTTAGTCATGAAATGCAAAAATTGAAATATGTATCAGGGTACGGTTCATCTGCCAGAACATAATGCCACCATTCGTTACAATAGGCTTCAAATCCACTGCTTTCCATAATATGGCGCAGACATTCCCGGTTCCTTGATTCCGCCTCTGTCAGACCGCCAGCAGTATGATGGGACCGTTCATCCATAAAATCAAAGTCTCCGCCCATAGTCACTCTGGCATATTTTTTGAAAAAATTAGTAAAGTGACTCTGACTGCTAAATCCAAGCTGATAGGTAATATTTGATAAGTCTTCCCCGGCCTTCAGCAATTTTTTGGCTTCTGTCATTTTAATACATTCAATATAGCGATAAGGAGATATACCTTTTTCTTTCGTAAACATACGAATAAAGTGATACTTGCTAAAGCCGGTAAAGGAACTCAAATCACATAAAGAAATATTTGTGGCATAATGCCTTTCAATATACCCGCAAGCGCGTTCGACACTATCCGAAATTTCCATTTGTTCGTATTCCAATGATTGAGTATAATCTGCAACCAAATCACCGATAATCATATAAAGCAGCTCTTCCTTTTGCAGATCACAATATGATCCATTTTCAATTAAATCAATCAACTCTTTGATTTGCGGAATAAGGTCGCTCTGGTGAACAATTTGCGGCTCAAAATACGGGCATATAGCATATCCTATACATTCCAACGCCAATTCTTCCATGCGTTCAGTCGTGATGTGAAAACATCTAAAATCCAACAGTTCCTTTTTCAACTCTAAACAAGTATGGTTGTCATTGGGATTAAAAGGAGCAGATCATTTTTTCTGCTGTATACTCCCTACCTTGACAGATTACCCGTCGGTTTCTGCTTTCGATATAGCCTAATTCATAGTAATCATGAAAATGCGGAGGTAAATTCTCTATCATTCCTGTCAGCGTTAATACCTCTATATTAAGTTTTTCGTCAAAAACAATTCTGCTGTCAGAGTTGTCCATAAGTCACCTCCACAAAGTTGTTCCAATAATATCATTATAATTTATGTGTATCTCGTTTTCTTGCATAATGTTGTGTTTCCATTTCCTGTTATGACGGTATGCGTTTCCGAAGATTGATAAGGCGAAAAACATCCTCCATAATCTCACTATCCCGTACCTCCAGCATCAACCACTTCTGTCCATTTCCGGTTTTCGTGTTTTTAAATACTGTCTGCACATAGTCGGAACATAGCGGCATAAGAAGCTCTGTCTCCGTAAGCTCATGACTTCCTGCAACCACGAGGGCAATAAAATAGCCTTCCATCGGATAGAGTGTGCAAAGAGACTTCCCGCCTTTTTTATACTTAATATTCCAGCCGGCCTGCATGGAACAAAGGCTGTATTCCATGCAGGGCTTGACTTGATAGGCGGCCTGTATACGGCTATTTAACTCCGCCCATAACGGGTTGCCGATATATTCTGTGACCTGCCCCCAGGTTGGCAGTGTTGCATTTGAATAGAGCATATTCCAATCCATCCTAATTTCCCTCCTTAGGCTTTACTATCCAGTGGCAACGGCTTGACCCAAATTTCCATACAAGGTATACCCTCTGAGTCACGATAATACTTCTCTGCAGAGAAAGACTCCGTAGTTAAGCTATGGTGGGGCAGCCATGTACCGAAAAGGTACTTGCTGGCCCGATCCAAAGCGGCCGTCACCAAATCCTCGAATTTTTCTGCTTCGATTTTGCAAACAATGTATTCGCCTGCCGGAAGTTCTTTCTTTGAAAAGCCATCCTGTAGCTGATCTGGAATATTTTGAACAAGCCCACCCGCAAAATAAGTAAAAAGGTTCTGTGTAGTATCTTTCGTGTAGGACATTCCCATTTCTACAGTAGTATTGAGATTGGCTGCGATTGAAGCCTTCTTCATGTGATAGCGATTCCAAAGCTGTCCTGGCACATCTACACCTGTGCTTTCACCAACCGGGATTTGTTCAGAAATGCGAACTTCCGTTTCCAGGCCGAGGTAAATTTCCGGTTTTTCCAATGTCTTTCTCTGGATTTCCAAGACGATATTTCCTACCACCAGCGGAACCCCGTCGTCTACTAAAACGTAATTCATAGAAACTTCCGGCTTGTCGAATGTATTGAGCATCGGTAAATCTCTCCTATATTTTTCGGGCGTAATCCCATACGTTTCCTTGAAAGCCCGTGTAAAATTCGCATGGCTTGAAAAGCCATAGTCCAAGGCAACGTCAAGAATCCTCTGTTCGGTACTTTTCAGATTTTCAATAACCTTTGCCAGACGGCGGAGCTTCACATATTCCTGAACCGGTTTATTTACCAGCCGCTTGAACGAGCGCTGAAAATAAAAGGGGGACAGACCTACAGTATTTGCTAGTTCTTCCGTTGAAATTTCCTTTGTCAGGTGTTCCTCGATAAAAGTCAAGGATTGTTCGATTGCTTCATATGCGTGCATTGCGGCACCTCCTATATTTGATGTTCAAATTATATCATTTTATTTTTTACCAGGCTTTTCACGCAATGCGCTTTTGGATTAAGAAAATGCACTTTGTAGAATAGAGACATGGAATAAGGGCTGCTGAACGACGGCTTTTTTCTTTTGCTGTCAACCTTCAGATTAGGTCTATATGGTTTCAGTTTTTTCGGAAAAAGCGTTCACAGTGCTCGTAAGGGGGTAGCCCCTTATCGGTGATTTCAATATAATCAGCTTTAGTCATACCGTACAAATAGTAATCGCAGTATGTGTTTACCATTTTACCCTCACGGATAAGTCCCTCACGCTTGAAGCCTGCTTTTTCCAAAGTTTTATACGATGCAATATTTTGTACATGAAAATCAGCCCATAAACGCTGTAATTCCGTTTCTTCAAAGCAGAAGATAGCTGCTCTCGCCAGTGCTTCTGTCATAAGTCTATTACCTTGATAGGCAGGTGAAAGGCGAAATGCCACTTTTGCCATGCGGTCATTCTCAATGAGATATTATACCGTCTTTCTTTCAGTCTATCAATGTTGCTGCGTGGTACGAGAGTAAACATTTCTGTAGACCAGTTCTTTTATCCTGATAGGCAGAACTTTTTCCGGGGTGCCACTAAATGATTTGCCCATGCCGCACTGTTTATTCAATATCACGCAACCTCTCCACAATGGATTTCTTTTGGAGAAGATAGATCCCCACCTTTGTTATAACCGCTGGCATGGCAAGAACAATAATCGCATACAAAAGTGCAAACCATATTGGATAAGCCCAGTGCAAATAATTCATGCCGATACTGTTCAGACCACGAATCAACATAAACAGCTTCTCCGCAATCTGTCTGCCATTCTCCGATATATCCAATACAGCTAATTTCCCATGTCATCACCTCCTACTATATGCTAACTGGAATTTTTGAAGATTTCATAAAGATTTGAAAAAAGGGCAGCCCGAAAGCTGCCCCAAAAATCAATATGGAATTTTGATTGTAACTTGCGCACCTCCAGTTTTTTCGGAATTACCTAAAATAAGTTGCCCGTTGTGTTGTTGGACAATGGATTTTGTGATAAACAGGCCCATTCCAAAGTGCAGGTTAGAGCTGCGGCTATGATCTGCCATATAAAACTGTTCTTGCGCATGTCGCAAATCTTCCTGTGAAAAGCCAGGGCCTGTATCTGTTACCGTGATTTTCAAATTTTCTTTATCGCCTGTCATGGAGATATGAATGAAGCTGTCCTTTGAGGAATAATCCAGCGCATTATTTACCACGTTCATAATCGCCCGTTCCAGCAGCAGCTTATCCGCAGACAGTACGGTAGGCAAGTGATCTGCTTTCATCTGTAATCCGATTTTTTTCGTCTGGCACAGGGCGTCAATCTGTCCCCGTATCTGTTCTACATAAGTAGGCAGGTTAATATCTTCCATGTGAAGCTGATAGCCGGTCGCCGCCCGTGAAATGTCGATCAGCGTCCGAATGTATAACTGCATCTGTTCGGAACTGCTGCTGATATATTCCACATATAAACGCTGTTCCTCGTCCAGCTCCGTTTCGCTGATAAGGTCGGCATTTCCCTGAATAACTGTTAAGGGCGTTTTCAGATCGTGGGCAAGTGCGGCAATCTGTTCTTTCTGCATCTGTTCGGCTTTCCACTGTTGTTCCAAAGAGACTTTCAGACTTTCTTTCATGTGTGAAAAAGAAATTAGCACATCTTCAAAATCCTTAATGCGTGAATGTCCAACTTCAAAATCAAGGTTCTGTTTTGCTACTTCCGAAGTTGCTTCAAACAGAGGGTTAAGCTGCAACCGCAGCTTTTTCGCAAAGCTGGTCGTTAAGAACAGGCAGACCAATATACTGCCTACTACGATTAGCATAATCAGCAATATATCCGGGGATGGAAGATGCTCATTCATCCACTCGTCTGTAAATTGAGCACCGATATAGTATTGCAGAATAACATATTCGCTTGCACGGGTAACAAGCAAATATCTCTTTTGCAGGTTTTGATCGCTTGCGCCCGTGGTTGCATACCGCATGGCCTGTTCCAGCTCGTGTTTGTCTAAAGTGGTTTCAATAAGCTGGTAGTTCTTATCCAGCAGAGCATATTCAATCCCCATCGGTATATGAACATCAGATAAATCAGGCGTAGCCGCAAGGATCGGCGCAAGCTCATTCGCCTTTATTTCTGAATAGTCACCATAGGCTATAAACCCTAAACTCGTGCTGACGGTCATAAGCAAAAATGGAATGGCAACTGCACCAAGCAAACCGCCAAGCAACATAAATAAGAAGCGCCAAAAAGCTGTTTTAAGTGATGCCGTTTTCTTCATTCCCATTTGTACCCAATCCCCCATACTGTTGTTATTGGCTGAATATCAAAATGGTTCAGTTTCGCCCGGATGTTCTTAATGTGAGTGGCAATCGTGGAATTGTCACTTTCTCCGTCCAAACTGAAAACAGCTTCGTATATCTGTTCTCGTGTAAATACCTTCCCTTTATTGCGGGCAAGAAATTCACAGATCATATATTCACTTTTGGTAAGGGACACGGTTTTCCCATCTACCTGTACCGTTTTGGCCGACAAATCTATTTTAATATGGTCGAAGTTCAGACAGCTATGGCGTTCCCTTTGTTCCCGGCGTATATGGGCGTTTACTCTGGCTCGCAGCTCCGGGATACGGAAAGGCTTTGTCAGATAGTCGTCAGCGCCCAGCCCCAGGCCAAAAGTAATATCATTCTCCATTGTTTTAGCTGTGAGGAACAGAATCGGGCAGTCAACCATACCTCGGATTTTTTCGCAGAACGAAAAGCCATCGGTTCCGGGCATCATAATGTCCAGTATGATTAAATCATAGCGGTTCAACTTATCCAGCGGCACCTGTTCCGCAGACGTATAGCCTGCTACCATGTGGCCGTCCTTTTGCAGTCCGTTTTTAATTAGCTCTAAAATGGGCTGTTCATCATCTACTGCAAGAATCGCAGCCATTTTTACCGCCTCCCTTTGTCGAAAATCACTTTTCACATTATACCACAAGTCAGGATAAATTACTGCACCTTTGCGATATAGTATTGATTATTTACTTTTACGGCAACTGCATCCGCTGGATCGGTGCCGGAAATCTCATACACACCCACATAGAACCACCGTTCCCGCTGCTGTTCGGCAGAAGTACCGGCCCAATCAATTTTATTAAGTTCTTCCTTTGACAACGGACGCTTGCTTTCTGCGTCAAAAGTCACTGTTTCGCTCAGAATATCCAGATATGTCCCAAGCTGATCTTTTGGCACGGTTTCCTCTGTCACCTGATAAATACGATCACCATAGATCAGTTGCGTTGCATTTTGCGGATTGACTTCATAGCTGCCGCTTGTATTTTCAGCGGCGGTTTTGAAGTCAAAGACTTCATCCTCTGCTGTGAGCTGGTTGCTCGGCACCGCTTCATGGTAGCCACCGTTGACATCCACAATCAACTGAGAGGTATTATTGGGGACTGCGTACACATTCAAAAATGGGATGATGTATTTGGCATCCGGGGCTTTGTCGGCCAGATCGGACAGAGTTTCAAAAGAGGCGGTTTCAATCGCTTCCTGAACCAAAACAGTTCCATTTTCGTCCACTGCCGCAAGCTGTCGGATATACCCAAGCCATTCACCAAGCCCATCATTGGAAACGGTATTATTGAGAATGGTGTACGACTCCCCCTTGTAGGTAAACTGCGTCACATCTTCACTGACTAAGTAGCATTGCTCCTTGTTGCTGGAATATTCCCTGATCCCATTTTGCAGGACAGAGCAGCCAGACAGGACACAGCAGAAGCATACCATAAGAAACATTCCCCCGAAAAATTTTATCGTCTTATTCATCATTCTTTCGTCCCTCCCAGCGAGAAAACCAATGGAGAATTGCAAGCAAACTGCCAACAGATAATGCGACAACGAAAATCCACTGTACGGCATTTGCAGCCAGCTTGCCGTTCAATACATCATGCACCCAATTTACAGACCATGAAAAAGGAATGTACCGCCACAGACCATGCAACTCAATGTTGCTATATAAGACACATTGCAGACATTCAAATACGCCCCAAAACAGGGAAATACCTAACCCAAATTTCAGACTAAGGAACAGGTGCAGCGCATATATTACGAAGTTGCCCATTGCCAGTCCCAGCACAGATTGTATCAGCAGGCCCCACGGGATAATTTCTGTCCGGCTCATTCCTGCCCCAATTACAAACAGTGCAAAAAGCAGCGCCAAAGAAAAAATACCAGACAGATACAGAGCAGCGAATTTTGCCAGTAGTATTTTCCGGCGATCCGGCATCACCAGCAGGCTTTGAAAATGCGAGGCTCTTTCTTCCTGCGTGATATTCAAACCGACAATAATGCTTATCAAAAGCGGAAATACCATTGCGGTCAGTTCCAGAAGCAAGCGCAATCTTTTCAATCCATCGACATTATGATAAAGCAGGAAGTAAAATACAAACAGGACAGCCCCCGCTATGGGGATCACTGTATGAATGCCAAAATAGGATGTATGCCGCTGTTTCATAAAATCGGCACGAATCAGAGCAATCATTTCCATTTACTTCCCCTCTTTCTTTGAAAAATTAGCTGCATCCCAAAGAGTGAGCAGGACGCATAGGATCACAGAGAATACCAGCGGCAGCAAAACGCTCCATGAAAAAGCCGCAACACCTGCAAAGGTTCCATTGCTTTCAATTCCCATAAGCAGTTCCGCCGTTTTTGCGGCCCAGCAATAGGGGCATACCCACGCAAGAGCTGTATTACCAAGCAAGCTGGGTATGAGAATACCCAGCAGGGTGTTAGCTGCAATCGGGAGCAGCAAGCCGGTTTTTCGTGCCAGAAACAGGCAGAGGGGGACTTGCCAGATTGAGGCAATCATCAAGGCGACACTTCCAGCAAAGTTTTGTCCCATGGAATATACGGCCAGAGTTGGGGAAATCAAATTGCTTACTGCGGCAAAAACAGCCAAGAATACCGCAGCCACAAGTAATTTCTCAATCAGAATCAATACTTTTGCATATTCAAACTGTTTCAGGCTGATAGGCGCAGATAATACAGAGTAATACTTTCCGGCCCGTTCTTCTTTCTGATGGGCAAGGGAACACAAAATAGCAATCGTTCCGGGAAGAAGAAATGCATACCACCAGTAAAAGGTCATATACTGGAAACCATGAAAGCCGCCGACAATCCACGCAAAGAGAGCTGTCAAAAGGGGCGCAATAAGCAGCAGCTTATTTGAAATTGTCCGTTTGAATTTAAGATGTTCTGCTTTCAGGTAATTCATCTTTTACACCTCCTTGTGGTGGCGCTTTACCACGTCCATAAATAGCTGTTCCAGATTTTCGCCGGTGCGAAGTTCATTCTCATATCCCAGCACACCACCAGCAATGATGCCTATGTGATCGGCAATCTGCTGAACTTCCGACAGAATGTGGCTAGATAGAATCACTGTAATCCCTTTTGCGGGGAAAGAACGGATCAGCTCCCGGAGTTCTTCAATACCTACCGGGTCAAGGCCATTGGTCGGCTCGTCAAGAATTAAAAGCTGCGGGCTGTTCAACAGGGCAATGGCAATACCAAGGCGTTGCTTCATGCCGAGGGAGAATTGCCCGGCTCGCTTTTTACCTGTGTCGGTCAGACGGACGATGTGCAAGACTTCATCAATTCGTTTATCCGGCAGACCCAGCATCGTTGTCCGTACTTTTAGGTTTTCGTATGCAGTCAGGTTTCCGTACAGAGGCGGTGTTTCAATCAATGCGCCGATCTGCGTCAAATCGCTGCGTTGCCACGGATGTCCGTCAAACTCGATGCTGCCGGAAGTGGGCTTCAAAATGCCTGTAATCATTTTGAGCGTGGTAGACTTGCCTGCCCCATTTGGCCCCAGCAATCCATAGACGGAATTTCTCTGAATGTTCAGAGCTACATTGTTTACTGCCATCTGCCCTTTGAAATTTTTGCAGAGGCCGGTTGTTTTCAAAATCATATCCATAACCTTTCGTCCTTTCTTTTGATTTCATAGACAGAATACAGGACAACTTTGAAGATTTCATAAAGATTTGCAAATTCGCAAGCAATGCAATCTTCCGTAAGATTGCGTATTTTGGCAGGAATCCGTTTCCGGTATTCCTGCCAAAATGCTTGTTGGTGACATATCCCCAAACCCCAGA